>JAWOKW010000278.1:0-4087 GCA_033854095.1 Candidatus Methanoperedens sp.
CTGGATGATGTTAAAACTGTCAGGGATAAAGATTGGGATAAGATTAAAGATGCATTTGTTATTCCAAAAGAACCATCCAGCCTAGAAAAAAGTGAAATCTACTTATCCCATAAATATAGCGGGGCAATAAAATTGGAGATAACAAAAGGAAAGCAGCAGAGCCTCTGTTTGATCTGCGAGGGAGAAGAATAAAATGAAAACAATCATCGTCGACTACGGTCTCGGAAACCTGCGCAGTATAGAAAAAGCCCTTCAATACGTAGGCGCGGACGTTGAGATCTCAAACGAACCATCTGCAATAGACAAAGCAGATGCTTTGATCCTTCCAGGCGTCGGAGCATTTCGGGATGCAATGATGCATTTTGAGATTCTTGAAAGCGTGGTCAAAGATGCAGTGAACGAAGGAAAACCCCTTCTTGGGATATGCCTCGGCATGCAGATGCTTGCCTCTGAGAGCGAGGAAGGAGGGGTGCACAGGGGCATCGATATAATACCTGGAAGAGTGGTTCGGTTCCAGGCGTCTGAACTGAAAGTCCCGCACATGGGCTGGAACTCGCTTATTATCAGGAAGAATATTCCCCTGCTGAAAGGCGTAGAGAGCGGCTCATTCGTTTATTTTGTGCACTCGTACCATGTAAGTACTGATGAAAAGTATGAGGCTGCGCTGTGCGATTATGGGATAGAGTTCCCTGCAATAATCACGAGCGAGGCAGGGAACGTCGTGGGCACTCAGTTCCATCCTGAGAAAAGCGGTGCAATCGGATTAAAAATGCTTCGAAATTTTGTGGAGAGTTATGGATATTGAAGGCTACGCCAAACGCGGAATCCTGCGCGGTGAAAAGCATCTAAGTGATAAGCTATCAGAAAGGATACTTGAGATAAAAAATATCTCAAGAAAGCAGGCGCAGGAGATAGCAAATGCAGTTATAGTTGAAGCAAAAGCCACCTTCAACCCGAAGGGCGATATACTCAAGCCAGTGAGTTCAGGCGTAACAATGGGCGAGTTTGGCGTGGGTTCAAGGGGTACGGGGGATTTCTATACACATGAAAAGATAGCCGAAGTGATTGGTAAAACCTCTGCTGTTGTTGATTCATCCCACCTTGATGATTCAGGCGTGGTACTTGTGGATGGCAAATATCTTGTGGTCACAATCGACGGTATGCATTCCAGGCTCTCGGATTTTCCATTCCTTGCAGGCTTTCATGTCGCCCGCGCAGCTCTTCGGGATGTGTATGTCATGGGAGCGCGCCCTCTTGCTCTGCTCTCAGATATCCATGTGGCTGATGATGGTGATGTGGCAAAGATATTTGATCATATCGCAGGCATAACTGCTGTATCAGAACTGACAGGCATACCCCTGGTGACTGGGAGCACGCTCAGGATCGGAGGAGATATGGTCATAGGAGAGCGCATGACAGGCGGCGTGGGAGCTGTAGGTGTGGCTGAGAACCTGACAGCACGCATACAGGCAGCGCCTGGGGATGTGATACTCATGACAGAAGGGGCTGGCGGAGGTACTGTATCAACGACAGCACTTTATTACGGGATGCATCACATCGTGGACGAGACCATCAACCTCAAATTCATCGATGCCTGCGAGGCGCTGCTGGATGCAGGCATGATAGGAAAGATCCATGCCATGACAGACGTTACAAACGGTGGGATAAGGGGCGACGCAAAGGAGATATCACGAACTGCAAAGGTCAAACTGATTTTTGAGGAAAAGAAGATGCGTTTGCTTGTGAATGAAAAAGTGCTTGCAATGCTTGAAGGTCTTAAAATCGATTATCTTGGTGTGTCGCTTGATGCTCTATTGATGATTGCTCCACCAAATTATGCCGACGAGATTCTCGAATGTGTTAGGAATAAAGATGTAGCTATAGATATTGTTGGAAAAGTAGAAGAGGGCGAAGGTGCAGAGTTGCTCGTTAATGGAGAACTCCATGACTTTACTCCCCGCTTCAGGGAATCTGCTTATACGCCTATCAAAAAACTTGTAGGCGAGCAGACGCCGAGAAACTTTGAGGCTATGAAAAAAGCAGTTGATGATGCTGCATCTCGTGCAATAGAAAAAAAGAGGCGTATAATAATGAGATTAAAAGGCAGCAGATAATCCATGAAGGCAAAACTCAGAGGGCATCATCTCATATGTCTAAATTTTTTTAGAGGAGAGGGCTATTCAGAAGACTTTATTAAAAATATTTATTTAGTCATCGGAAAAGAAAAAGTGGAAATCGTTGAAGGGGCTGACGATGTTTGTACCAAATGCCCCTATTTAAAGAATAAAAAATGTTCAAGTAATGAATATACTGATGAAAAAATCCTGTTTCAGGATAAAGAAGCCCTGCGACTCCTTAATTTAAAACCAGGCGAGACTGTTACATGGAAGATGATTTCTGGTAAGATACCTGAAATTATAGAGGAGTGGAAAGCTCAATTTTGCTGGGATTGCGGATATCGGGTAGTTTGTTTTGATTCTGCCAACACAAATTGAAACGGTCTCTTTGTAGGATAACTATTTATGCATTGCCCAGTAAAGTATAACTTGGTGGTCTAATTTGACACGCAAGATTATTAAAAGTTTAATAGGTGAAGCTCTTGTAGGTTCAGGTACAGAGATAGCGCACATCGACCTTGTGATAGGTCCTAAAGGAGGACCTGTCGAAACAGCATTCATGAACTCACTTGCAATGCCGAAGTATGGGCACACGCCTCTTTTAGCTGTGCTTGAGCCTAATCTTCAGCCAAAACCGTCGACCCTGATTATTAACAAGGTAACGATAAAGAATGCTTCACAGGTGCTTCTCATGTTCGGCCCTGCGCAGGCTGCAATAGCAAAGGCTGTGATGGATTCGGTGGAAGAGGGATTCATCGATAAGAACGAGGCTGAAGACCTGCTGATAATCGTTTCTGTGTTTATCGAATGGGATGCAAAGGATAAAGACAGGGTATATGAGTACAACTATGAAGCTACAAAGCTTGCATTAAAGCGAGCCGTGGAAGGACTGCCTACTGTAGAAGAAGCACTTTCGAAAAAGAATGTGGCAAAGCATCCGTTTGCATGAGCTACACAGTATTTGTTGAATTATTGAATAAGGGAAAGTTATTTGTCATAATAAGTCTAATTGGGACTTGAGTTATGGATAAAAAAAGCCCTTTTTTTACAGCTTCTGCTGCATCTGTCCTTTATTTTATTGTACTCATCATGCTGTGGTATTTTCTTGAAAACAGAGTTTACTGGCAAAGTGCAGTATCAGGTGCGGTTATTTTCTGGATCGTTATTTTCTTGGTGCACCAGTTCCTTAATAGAAGATATGCAGGTTAGGAAATATGCATTTCTTTGTGCGCTGCCCTGCGGCGGTCACAGCTTCGGCTGTGAAGCCTACGCACGCATAGCCTTCGCTTCGATGTAAAGTTTACAGTTTTAAGTGGTAAAGTGGAAGGTGGCTACAAATCCCTCAGAAGGCGAAAGCCGAGGTTGACGTAGCGGTCGGCCGGGTCGAGGTCGTCGCGATCCGCCGACCGGCAGCGCCTGGCGACTCTGTCCCAGCTTCCGCCCCGATCGACACGGCGGGAACCATCTCCTTTCCATGCAGTGCCATCTGCAGGTGCACCATCATAACTGCTGTGATATATATCCTGCACCCATTCCCAGACATTGCCGTACATATCATAAAGTCCCCACGGATTTGGCTTCTTTTGACCGACTGAATGAGTTTTGTTGTCTGAGTTTGCGTAGTACCATGCATAATCGTCCAGCATCGATTTATCATCGCCAAAGTAATATCGTGTAGCTGTGCCTGCCCGTGCAGCATATTCCAATTCTGCCTCAGAAGGAAGGCGGTATTTATTCATGTCTTCTTTCTTGTTTAGTTTTTCGATGAATTCCTGAATCTCATTCCATGAAACTTGCTCAACAGGCAGATCATCGCCGCTGAAATAAGAAGGATTATTCCCCATCGCTCTAACTTAGAAATTTGTTGTTATAAAACTATATATCTCATAATAGCGTAATAGATAGTATAATATTAAATAAATTGATAACTATATGAGATGAATTTTAAAAAATGCAAATATTAAAAGAAT
>JAWOKW010000279.1:0-30441 GCA_033854095.1 Candidatus Methanoperedens sp.
TGCCAAGACCTTTTTTGGTGTACTCGTTGTAGCCGTTATGAACCATGTTATTCCCGCATTCAGGACATTGCGGCGGGATTTTTCTTCGAAAGATGTTGTTTTCAGTGTGTTCAAACTCGTTCCCAAATCCCTTGAAAACATTTTGAAGATCGGGTATTGCGGAAAAGTTATTAAAGTTGGAAGCTATTGTTACCATTGTTAAAACCAGGTAATATCATTACATTAAATAATATATAAGTATTTATTGTGATGATATTACTTCTTGTTCATAACTGGATTATGAGATAGTGCCAGATTAACATGGCAAATTATAAAAAGAACCAGCGTTAAATAGAAAAAAAATTTCTGAGATATTTTGATATGATATTCGATAAGATATTTGATAAAAGAAACTTTAATGGGGTCATAAAGTCATTTGGTCTTGTTTTCGGGGATATAGGAACAAGCCCTATTTATACGCTCACAGTTATTTTTCTCCTCACAAAGCCAACACAAGCTCATGTTATGGGCATCCTTTCCCTTATCATATGGACACTTTTTATACTTGTAACTGTGGAGTATGCATGGCTTGCCATGAGCCTTGGTCAGAAAGGCGAAGGAGGTACAATTGTTTTGCGTGAACTACTTATCCCTATGTTAAAATCCGGGAGGCAGATAACATTTATCATACTGCTCTCTTTTATCGGGATATCCCTTCTTTTTGGAGATGGGGTAATTACTCCTGCCATAAGCATACTCAGCGCTGTTGAAGGCATGACTTTGATCCCTGGGCTTGAAGGAACCAGCAAAGCAACTCTGGTAATTATTGCAGCAATAATTGCAATAGCGCTTTTTGCATTACAGAAAAAAGGAACAGAAAAAGTCGCATGGGCATTTGGGCCTCTAATGTTTTTGTGGTTCATATCGATAGCTGCTTCAGGTTTTGTATCGATCATCAGCGTCCCATCTGTATTAGAAGCCGTAAACCCCTACTATGCCCTTAAGTTCCTGTTAGAGAACGGCGTTGCAGGGTTCTTTTTACTTTCGCAGGTCATTCTCTGCGCCACAGGTGGCGAGGCGCTGTATGCAGATATGGGTCACCTCGGCAAACTCCCGATCATCAGGGCATGGTATTTTGTATTTTTCGCTCTTGCGTTAAACTACCTGGGACAGGGTGCTTTTGTTATTCAGCATCCTGAAACTAAAAATGTGCTTTTTGAGATGGTGTTCCAGCAGGCACAGATTCTTTATATTCCTTTTCTTATCATTAGCATCCTTGCGACAGTAATAGCATCCCAGGCAATGATCAGCGGTATGTTCTCCATTGTATATCAGGCGATCACAACTCGCATTCTGCCCATGCTTAAAGTGGACTATACATCCACTGAACTGATGTCACAAATATATATTGACTTTGCAAACTGGTTCTTGCTCCTTTTTGTTTTATTTATTATGTTCATATTCAAACAATCAACATATCTTGCCGAAGCGTATGGTCTGGCTGTTACAGGAACGATGGCCCTTACAGGAATAATGATGACATGGATTTTTTATTTAAAAAATAAAAAATTTGAAACAATCATCTCTTTGCTCGTGACGATTGTTGACATAGTGTTCCTTCTGTCATGTATACACAAAATACCTTTGGGAGGCTACTGGTCAATCGTTCTTGCGTTTATCCCATTCAGCATAATCATGATATATACATCCGGGCAAAAACGGCTTTACAGCGCATTGAAACCAATGGAACAGGATGCTTTTCTTGAAGAATATAATAAAATATATAAAAATTTTAATAAAATTAAAGGTACTGCCCTTTTCTTTGCACGAGATACAAAAAAGATTCCGCCCTATATAGTAAATACGATGTTCTATAACAACATCATTTATGAAGACAATATCATCGTATCGTTGATCAAAATGGATAATCCCTACGGGGTCATGGGTTCTTTCAAGGACTACCCTGCAGATGGATTGAGGGTTTTTGAGATATACATGGGATACATGGAAGTTGTTGATGTTGAGAAGATTTTGAAAGAGGCTGGAATAGATGAAAAGACGATTTTCTACGGTCTTGAAGATATTGTGACGGATAATTTGATCTGGAAGATATATTCGACAATCAAGAAACTCACGCCTCCGTTCGTTCAATTCTATAAACTTCCGCCCCACAAGCTTCACGGCGTTCTATCGCGGATTGAGATGTAAATATCTAGTTTTCCAGAAGTAGATTGCAAGCAGAACTATCGCTGTAATCACAAAGATATCCAGTCCGTTGAAAAACCGGATTATGTCTTTCCAGTATGGACCAAGGCGCAGACCCATGTAAGCGAGCCCGAAGCACCATGGCAGTGATCCGAGAAAGCTGTATAAAACAAGTTTCTTAAGACTATATTTCCCTATACCTGCCGGCAGGGAGATGAAGGTGCGCAATACGGGCAGCAACCGTGAGAAGAAAACTGCTTTGTCGCCGTATTTATTGAACCATTTCTCTGCGAACTCAAGGTGATTATGATTTATAAAAAAATATTTGCCATATTTTTCCAGAAAAGGTCTGCCGCCTTTCAATCCTATAGTATAAGAAAGTATGGAACCTGCTGTACACCCTGCTGCCCCGACGAAACTTATCAGAGCCAGATCAAAGACGCCAGCATATGCTAAATATCCAGCAAAAGGCATAACGACCTCTGAAGGGATAGGCAGTGCAGCACTTTCAAGTGTCATTAATATGAACACACCTGCATATCCGACAGAGGAGATGAATTGTATGATAAAATCAGATAATAACTCAGCAATCATAGATATACATTAGAAGACTGATATAAATACCTGACTCAGGACATTCCTTGAAACGAATTCAAAGGAACATTATTAAAAGGAAAGATTTATAACGTATAATAATAGGATAGTCGGCAGAAACTGGTATACGATAGTTTTTAAATTCGATTTCAGTTCGATACAGGAGGAAATAATAAATGGTATTAGACTTAATAATGGGCATGGCTGTACTGGCACTCATGGGAGCGCTTGCTGCTATCGCAGGATGCATGGAAGATTTAGAAACTGATGTTGGTTCCCAGAGCAATGCAAACTCCCAGGTACAATTAGCCCCTCAAATGGGTTTTTTGCACAGGATATTCAATAAAGCAATTTCAGGTGAGCCAGTAAGCTACGGGTTCTCAGCAGTGGTTGGTGCCACTGTGACAACAGTATTTTTAGATGCAAAGTTATATCCCTTAACGGCAATAATAATTGGCGCTTTCATCGCAGCAATCATATATGGTATTTTTTCAACAACTGCACATGCAGGCAGGGTTGCCAGCCAGAGCAGATTCAAGCAGCCCCTGTATATGGATATGATTAGATATACGACGCCCTCGATTATTGGGCATAATTTCATTGCGAATTTCTGCCTTGTAGCTATAGCATATATACAGTTCACTCTACTTGGATTTCCTTTCCCTATTCCGTTCTTAGCGTTAATATGGGGAATAACAGTAGGATGCATTGGTTCAGCCGTTGGAGATGTTCATTACGGTGGAGAGCGACAGTATCAGAACCGTGAGTTCGGAGTCGGTCTTAATACAGCGCTTTCTGGTAGGATTGTCAGGAAAGGTGAGTCCGGGCTCAGGAGCAGTATAGATAATGTCTGGTTCTGTGCAAAATTTGGAGGACCTGCAACCGGTATTGGTTTTGGTCTTGTTGTGTTTCTTACTCTCTGGCCTGTAATAATGTTTGGATACGTATGGAAAACCATGATTGTTGGCTTTATAATCGTAGTTGTAATGGTCATCCTGAACAGGCTATTGGAAGTCCAGATGAAGAATACATATGGTCCGTATAAAGAAGAGAAAATTGAGACGGAGGCAAGAGCATAATGATTTCATTACTTGATCCGACAACGCTGACAAATATTCTTCTGATAGCCATCAGTGGAACTCTCATCTGTATTGCTGTCCACTTTATTCCAGTGGGCGGTGCGCCTGCAGCAATGGCTCAGGCTACAGGAATAGGTACAGGTACTGTCGAGCTTGCTGCGGGTTCAGGTCTTGTAGGTCTGTTAACGGCAAGCCACATGTATGCAGGTGAGCCCAGTGCGCCTATGTCTTTAGTACTGGCAGCAGGGGCGATGGGCTCCATGATAATGATGGCAAGTGTAGGGATTGCATGCGGCATTATGTACGCTTATGGAGTAGGAGTACCATTTTCCTCAGCCCAGGTTAAACGCGATCCGATAACAGGCGCACGTCAGGACCTATATATATCCAAAGGAACCCAGGGGCATGGTGTTCCGACTGTTTGCTTTGTAAGCGGATTAATAGGTGCTGCGCTCGGCGGAATTGGAGGCGCACTGATATATTATGTACTGGTTGGAATATATACCCCCTTGATATCTACCAGTGCTGCTGCTGTAGCTGGCGTATTTACAGTGGGGGTTTTTTATGTCAATTCGGTCATCCCTTCCTACGGCGTAGCAGGTACTATTGAAGGATTTCACGACCCCAAGTTCAGACGCGTTCTTCCAAAGGATGCGGTCACAAGCTTTCTTGTGAGTCTGGTCAGTGGTCTAATAGCAGTATTGATAGCTGGAGGGATGGCATGAGTGACGTTAAAGAAATATCTCCAAATAAACTGACATTGTTCGGAATAATCGGAGGATTGATCGGAATATATGCATCACCCCTTTTTCCACCATATACCTCTGTATTTGGAGCATTGGGAGCAATGTGCGCGGTGATATGGGGTGCGGATGCGGTAAGACGCGTTGCCAAGTACGGTCTTGGGACTGGCGTGCCGTCCATAGGTCAGTTAGCCCTTGGAATGGGTATCATTGCAGCCATGTTCAGTCTTGCATTAACAAGTAAAATGACGCTTGCTGGTCCTGTTCTTGCGTTAATAACCGCATTAATAATAGGGCTAATAATAGGATGGCTCGCTCAGAATGTAATAAAGATGAGAATCCCGGTAATGATCCGCGGCATGACGGAAATCGCAATAGCGGGCGTTTTAATCATCCTGGGTTACAGCGCCTCTGTGGCAGGAAATTATGTGTTTGCCGTCATTATTTCCAAAGTTTTCAGTAACGGTGTGATTCTAGCGATTTTCTGGGTCGGAACACTGGCAATGGCGCATCCGTTTAATGCCTGTCTGGGACCTGATGAAAAACAGAAGAGACTGCTGTATCTTGCTGTTTCCACGGGAGCTATTACTACGACCCTGATGGGCATAGCCGCTCTTATGACGCTTGGAAATGCGGGAGCGATTACAATAGTTATTGGAATCATCCTGTGGCTCATTTTCTACAAGAAATTCTGGGATGAAGTGTATAAGGATGCGGCGATTGTTGCCGGAACTGGTCTATTACCAAAGACGGAGGCATAAATTTATGAGTCATATACGAGTTGCACCAGAACTGCACCTGATCCTAAATCCAGCGACAGGCATAGTCGCAGAAGAGCGGGAAGATGTTATAGAGTATTCGTTGGACGGCATAAAGACGCAGATGGGAGAACTGGATAAAATCGTGACAGATATGATGAACCAGCTCGACCCCAAGGCCCCACTCCTGAGCATGTTCCCTGGAAGAGAGAACGCTGCATACAATGCAGGAATAATCACAAATGCGTTCTACGGTGCAGTGATTGGATTCATAATAGCCTTTTTACTGCTAATCATGGTGAAGTATTCCAACTTTTTGAAGGCAGGAGGAGGAATGTAAATGGCGAACAAAGTAAAACCCTCAGCAGGCTGGCCTGTTGTTAAAGGAGAATATGAAGCAGGCAATCCTGAAAATCCAGTAGCAGTAACTACATGCGGTTCTCATGTCAAAAGCGCGGCTCAGCTTGCAGCCGGCGCTGCAATCACAGGTTCGCATAAGACAGAGAATCTTGGGATAGAAAAGATAGTAGCTAACGTGGTCTCAAATCCAAACATTCGCTTCCTGCTCGTCACAGGAGCTGAGGTCAAAGGGCACATATCAGGTGAAGCGATAGTAATGCTCCATAAGAACGGCGTCAAGGATAACAGGATCGTTGGCTCAACAGGCGCTATACCTTACATCGAAAATCTGCCTGACGACGCGATAAAGAGATTCCAGGCGCAGGTCCAGGTAGTAGAGATGATAGGCACAGAGGATGAGAATGCTATCGTTTCTAAGATAAAAGAACTTGCAGCAAAAGACCCGGGTGCATTCGAAGGTGCACCCATGCTCATTCAGGTAGGTGAGAAAGGAGAGGAAGTAGCAGAGGTAGGCGGCATCAAGCCAATGTCCGCTGAGATAGCTACTATCCAGGCAAGAATCAAGGGAATCCAGCAGCAAACCGTTGAGATCGGCAATTTGAACAAGCTGATGGCTGGGATTTATGCAGGAAAGATAGAAGGCATAATGATCGGTCTTGTAGTCGGCTTAGCAATTCTTGGGATAATGATATTTGGAGGTGCATAAAATGGCAGAAAAAGAATACGAATATGGTAACGGTGTACCTATGGTTGTTTCCCCTTCGATGTCTGCAATTGAACCGCTGGTAGAAGATATCCGCTACAGGGGTCAGCTCATTTCAAGGAACCAGAAACTTGAATCAGGTGTCGGCGCAACAGTAGAGATAGGATTCTTAATCGGATTTGTTGTCGTTATGCTGATGGTGCTTGTTCCTGTATTGAGGTGAGATAAATGGCAGACAAAGTTCCAACCGTAATCGTAGACCCTGAAGACTATAAAGAGATACTGCAAAGATTGAACGAAATAGAGGAAAAGATCGAATTTACAAATTCAGAAATACACCAGAGATATGGGAAAAAGCTCGGAAGAGATATTGGAATTCTGTATGGTATATGCACTGCGCTGATGATAGTCGTGGTTTATCTGCTGCTGCTGCTCTTACCTGCGCTTTCAAATCCAAGATTACACGAATTCCTCCAGAGTGTGTTGCTTAAATGAGGTGCTAAGATGTTCAGATATGATAAGAAACAAGAAGTATTTGAGTTCGGGAAGATAAAAGTCGGAGGACAGCCAGGAGAATATCCTACAGTACTTGTTAGTACGATGTTCTATTTAAAACACAAAATCGTGACTGATGAAGATAAGGGTATTTTCGATAAAGAGAAAGCTGAAAAATTGTGGAATATACAGGAAGTGATGGGAGACCAGACAGGTCTTCCTTATTTCAATCAGATAGTAGGTGAAACCCCTGAATCTATCAGGAACTATATTAGCTGGTTCGTCGATATCTGTGATGATATACCCTTCCTTGTGGATTCTTCAGATGGTCGTACAAGGGCAGCGGCTGCATTATATGCAAAGGAAATCGGGGTCGAAAAGCGTGCCATACATAATTCCATCAACGCAAGTATAGGTGCTGAGGAGATGAAAGCACTCAAAGACAGCAAACTTACTTCAGCCATTATCCTCGCATTCAATGCCACGAACCCGAGTGTTGAAGGCAAGATGGAAATCCTTCAGAAAGGAGGCACAGGACAGACGAAAGGGATGCTTGAAGTAGCAAAAGAAGTAGGGATAACAAGACCGCTTATCGACGTAGCAGCAACGCCGCTTGGGGCAGGCTCAGGAGCGACCATCCGTTCGGTGCTTGCAGTCAAAGCCAAGCTTGGGCTCCCAGTAGGTGGAGGCTTCCACAACATGGCATCTGCATGGGACTGGATGAAGAAGTACAAGAAAGAGGACCCTGATGCAAAAACAGAGTCATGGCCTCCAGTGGATATAGGCACAAACCTCGTGGCGCAGATTATGGGCGCAAACTTCCTTTTATACGGTCCTATCGAAAATGTAAAGCGTGTGTTCCCTGCTGTGGCAATGGTTGACATCATGCTTGCAGAGACCGCAAAAGACCTTGGCTTGAGCACGCTTGCAGAAGCGCATCCAATAAAGAAATTGGTGTGAAAGAACACCGATTTTTTCTTTTTTCACCACAGTACCTTAAAAATACAGTCAGTTATAGCCTCAAACACATCAGCGAGTTTATCGTACCCGTATCTTCGAAGCCTGTACTGTGCCGTGCCCTTATATATCGCAAACCTCAATTTCATCTGTGAGAACTCGCCTTTGAACATGAGGAGATTATGCCCTGCCATCTTCCACTCATCTCTCGTGAGCCTGCCAGCAAGCTTTTTGTAAAGCCCTGTGCCTGGAAGAGGATACGGCAGCGTGTAAGACAGGTAATCTGAAGGCAGGCGTGATGAGAAGCGGATTGTCCTGAGTATGGTTTCTTCAGTCTCTTCAGGATAGCCGACCATGAAGAACGTCCCAACTTCAATCCCTGCTTTCTTTGCCATCTCTACAGCCTTCTTTGCATCCTCGACAGTGAAATTTTTGTTCATCATCCTTAAAACCCTGTCACTTCCTGACTCTATCCCAAAGAACACCCTTGCGCACCCTGCCTCTTTCATTCTCTTAAAGAGAGCAGGTTCTACATTGTCAACGCGGCAGAGGCAGTCCCATTTGAACACAAGCCCTTTTCGTTCGATTTCATCACAGAGTTTCATGATCCTTTTTTTATTGAGCGTAAAGACATCATCAGAGAACCATATCCTGCTGTATCCAAGCTCCAGCACCTCTTCTATTTCCCTGATCACGTCCTGAAAACCCCTTTCTCTATAGCGATTTCCAAAAACAGGTCTGGCGCAGTAGTCACAGTTGTAAGGGCATCCTCTTGTTGTTATAACAGGCGTGCAGGTATAGCCGAATTTTTTTTCCCAGTACTTCAGGTATTTGCTGTTCTCAAAAAGATCACGGGCTGGATGCGGAATTGGATCGATATTCTCGATATATTCCCTTTCAGTGGTTATTAACTCGCCGCCTCTCATAAATGCTATGCCCTTTATGCCAGATAATTCATCCCCTGCAAGGTGTTTTTTTACAAGTTCAAGCATCGTCAGCTCCCCTTCCTTTAAAACCACAACATCAAAATCAGTGAGGAACATCGCAGGCTCTGATGTCGGAAGAGGTCCGCCTGCAACAAGAAGCGGTCTTTCAGGGAGGTTTTTAAAGACTTTTGCGATCCTGAAAGCATTATCTTTCATCGTGACCATGCAGTATATGCCAACTATGGCTGGCGAGAGCTTTGATGCTTCCGTCATAAGTTCCTCTGGGCTCATGAAGGTACAATCAAGTATTTTGACGTTTATCCCATTCTCTCGAAGGACAGACGCTAAATAACCAAGTCCAAGCGGAGGGAAAAGCCACAGCTTTCTCCATGCAGGCTCATCGTGAAAGTATGGATAGATGAGAAGCACGTCAGTTCTTGAGTTCGTAATATCCCACCTCAGGGAAACGGTATGAACCCGCGCTGATATAATATTTCAACACTGCTTTTTTCTGCGGCGCTATCATGCCGACATACCTTCCTTCAGACAGCACCACAGGAGAGGGATGCCATGTATCATTATCTCCATAGTAATACAATCTTGGTCTTTCGACATCGCCTGAGAAGTTCGCTGCTAAAAATAAGACCCCATATTCCTTTGAGACGGATATCCCATTCAGAACAGGGAGACCTTTCCTGTTTTTCTGAGGCTTCATATAATCCCTGCTATAAGAACCATTTTCTATATCCCAGCGATATATATTTTTATCCCATGAGCCGATCACTATTTCATTGCTCCCAATAGCAGCAGAAGCAAATATCCTCCCGGCGGTATGTTTTGGGAAGCCTTTTAAAGTCCGCCCGTCAGACTTGAAAGCATAGACATTGCCACCCCAGTCCCCTATGACTATTTCCTTCTGCCCATCCCCATCAAGGTCCGCGCTCCTTGGCGATGCCCAGAAATAGTAGCCTGTATATACAGGCCAGCCTGGCTTCAGTGAGCCGCTGCTGTTGTAAACATAGAGCGCATCAGAAGCCACGACTATCTCAGGCTTTCCATCAAGGTCGATATCCTCCACAAGAGGTGATGAAACTATGTAGCTTCCTGTTCTGATCGGAAACCCGGAAAGCATTTCACCCCGGCTGTTCCAGGCATATACCATGTCAGAGGCTGCTATAATGTCTTTGCTCCCGTTGCCTTCTAAGTCCGCCACACTTGGAGTTGCCCAGAGCGCATCACCTGTTTTGAAAGGGAAGCCTGGAAGCGGAGTGCCGTTAAGATGCCATGCATACAGCATCGTATCCCATGAGCCTGCGATAATCTCAGGTTCTCCATCCATATCAAGGTCAGAAGCAATGGGAGAAGATGATACATAACCCTGCGTCTGTACAGGCCAGCCCTCTACAGGGGAGGCGTTCATATACAAGGCGTATACTTTCCCATCATCTGAGCCTGTCACAACTTCGCTGTACCTATTCAGGATAAGAGGCTTTGAAAAGACATCGCCATCCGTGGTCTTAGGAAAGCCTGCGAGCAAAGAGCCGTTATACCACCAGGCATACAGTTTGTTATCATCGCAGCCCACGAATATGACAGCTCCATTCTTTGTATAAGCGACGCTCGGTGTTGAAGCTATTAATCCACTCGTCTTTACAGGGAAGCCTGAAAGTGGGCTGCCGTTCCTCTTCCAGACATATAGCATATCAGAAGCCGCTATGATCTCTTTATCCCCATCCCCATCAATATCTGCTATGAGAGGGGAGGAGGAGATATAGCTTCCAGTGCTTCTGAACAATCCATCTGAGAGCCTGTACACATAGACTTTTTTCGCCCCGTACATGATTTCCCACCCATTCGGGTCATAGACAAGTTCAAGCCCTGAAACATTCTCTCCATATTCAATCCCGGGAAATACCTTTTCAAGTTCCCCAGGAGGAGATGATACATATATTACATAGTCCACACTGTGCTCTTTTAGAATATTGATCGCATCCTCCTGGCTCGCATTCTTGAGAATCGAAGCCGAAAAAATATGCGCTGCTGGAATGCCTGTGAAATAAAGAGCCATCGGAGAGTTTGAGACCACACCGCTTGCATTAGCACTGCTAACGAAATCACCGGCGCGAACGACAGGTTGATAGAGCAAATTCAGATCTGAATAGAGATTCAAATAAAAAGGAAGGGCTATGATGAGAGATGCAATTATGACAAGGAAGAGCTTTTTGTTTTCTGAAGCCTGTGCTGCTGCGAAGATACAGATAAGCGGTATTGAGAAGCTAAAATACCTGAAGGAGCCCACTGTCAATCCAAGAGCAGCGCCAATGAACACAATTGCAAGGTTGAACAGTACAAAGGCAAAAAGACCTGACTTCTTTATATTCCTTATTGCAAAATAAAGACCTGCTGCGTATACAAGAGGAGATGAAATGAAAAAATACTCCACTATGCGGGCAGTGCGCCAAGACATCCCTTCATCCACCGCACCTTTTCCGATTTCATAGCTCAGTACCTGCTGGCTTCGCTCAATGATATTTCCAGGAAAAAAATTGTGATTTGCTGTGGTATAAATGAACCATGCCAGCACAAAAATTGCAAGAGGTGCTGCAAGATGCAGCATTTTTACTTTTTTCTCACGCAGCAGGAAAGGAAATGCAAGCCAGACCTCATATCTTGTAATTGCGCTTAAAAGAAGGGACGTACCTGCTGCCTTTTCCCTGTTCTGATGCAAAAAATAGATTGTTAAAAGAAAGAAAAAAACCGCCATTGGCTCTGTGTAAGATGTCGAGGATATGAGGAGATCAAAGGGGTTAAGTGCAAGAAAAGAAGCTGCAAGAAGTCCTGCCCTGTTATTGTCTGCTATCCTATATACAAGATATATTCCTCCAAGTGAGAACAGGATGTTCACGATCTTCAACCAGAACATGTCCCTCCCGAACACGAGCATAATGCCAGAAGAAAGGAGATGATACCCAGGAGGCCCGAAAGTGCCCGCGTCTGCATAAATACCTGATAAGAGGTATGCTGAGATAAGCCAGTGCTGATAAGGGTCTTCAGAAAGGTCTCCCATCATGGCTCTGTACAGCCGAAGAGCAGCTGCGGCACAGAGGATGCATGCGAGAATCAACGTTGAGCGCGGGATTGAATGAAGTATTGTGAGTCCGCACACATAGAAATAACCGATGACATAGAGTGCAAGGAACGGCACAAGAAAGTAACTTCCTGCTTTGATGGATATATAAAGAGCCACAAGGGCATAAACGCCAAGTGCAGCCTCTATGGCAGTCATCACAGGAAAACCGAGCCTGTATTTTTTTCCTTCCCACATATCAGTGCTTTTTTCAATCCCAAACTTTGGCGTGCGCTGGAATGCCCCCTGCCTGTTGAAAAGCCCATCTATCACGGCTTTTGTGTTATTAGCCGAGATGCCTGTACCGAGTACTGTAAGTACTGGAAGATATTTCAAACGGCTCTTCCAGTCTTCATAAAGTTCACGCTGTGAAAGGGCATACATAGTGAGCGGACCAAATGTCCCTATTGCTAAAAAATTCAAATAAAAGAGGGTTGAAAAGGTCGAACTTGCAAGAAAAATGAGAGGAAGTATGAGGAGGAGAAGCAGCACCATCAGGGGATGGACTGCATAATATGTGAGATGCAGCACAGCCTGTATTTTCTTGAAAACTGGAATATCAGCAGCAAATACGCGCGGCAGTAATTTCTTTGTACACTGGATCGATCCTTTTGCCCATCTGAACTGCTGGCGCTTGAAGGCATTTATCTGTACAGGTATCTCAGCAGGTGAGACAACATCATCAAGAAAAACAAGTTTCCAGCCGCCAAGCTGCGCCCTGTAGCTCAAATCAAGATCTTCAGTGAGTGTGTCATCCTGCCATCCGCCGGCAGCTTCAATCGTGGTGCGCCGCCATACGCCTGCTGTCCCGTTGAAGTTCAAAAAAAGCCCTGAAGCATGCCTTGAGTTCTGTTCGATCTGGAAGTGCCCATCGATCCCGATAGATATAGCCTTTGTGAGAAGCGAGTAGTTCTCGTTGATATGTCCCCAGCGGGTCTGGACCATCCCAACCTCAGGGTCAGAAAAATATGGGATGCATTTTTTGAGAAAATTAATATCAGGCAGAAAATCGGCATCAAATACTGCGATGAACTCACCGTGTGCGCTTTTTAAACCCTCCCTCAAGGCTCCAGCCTTATATCCATCCCTTTTTGTTCGATGGATCAGGTAAATATTCGCTCCACGATTCTGAAGCTCATCGATACATCGCTTTGCGATATTCGTTGTCTCATCAGTTGAATCATCAAGCACCTGTATCTCAAGTTTTTCTTTCGGATAATCCATCTGTGTGACTTTCCTTATCAGCCGCTCGACCACGTAGAACTCGTTATAGATAGGCAATTGGACAGTCACTGCAGGATATGAAGTCAGCGCAGGGGCTTCATTTCTTTTTTTCCTGTGAAGGTATGTAAGAATAAAACAATTACTTCCATAAATAAAAAGAATAAGCAAAACTGCAATATAAACCACAAGCAGCACATTTATCAGGTTCATATCCTGTCACCAAAAAGAGAATAGGGCTTCTGCATCTCGGTCACCCATCTGACGCGCTCACGCGCCTTTGAGTTGTTCCTGCGTGAGAACTGCACGAACCTCCAGAGGAGATACGAGAGCTCTTTGCAGATTTTTTCTCCTGTACTCGCAGTTACAGGGATTGAATAAAAAAGGCGCAATACTTTTGCGGCAAAGGTTTTTCTGACTTTGACATCTGATGAAACAGTGTTGTATATTTGAGGAAAATAAGCTTCAAACCACCTGTTCTTCTCAAGCACTTTCCTATAAAAATCAACGCCAAATATGGGTTTTTGTCTCAGGAGCTCATACGCCATGTACGCATCTTGGCGCACATAGGGAAGAGATTCCTCATCCTCCCAGATTACGTTGATGCAGATGAGTTTGGGAAGAAAAGGCGTTGCTGCACACCTAGATAGGGGCTTTCTCCTGTGCCTGAGCGAATATTTAACAGATAATAGAATCCCAAGAAGATACGTCGTATACTTGCTTCCTTGCTCCGCAAAGATATTAAAGTCGATGTCGTCTTCCTCTAAAAAACCTCCTGAAGCCATTGAGCCTGCTATTGCTATACACCTGATGAAAGGACAGAGCGAAGCATACTCTGAAGCAAAGCGGTTAGCTTCGGCTTCATACCTTTTTGCGCCTTTGCTGTGGCACATGAGTCTCTTCCTTGTTTCTGGAAGCAGGCGCTCTCTTCCTTTCAGGCAGTAAATCTCATCTTCATGCGATACCTGGGGCATAGTCTGGAGCTCCCTGAGGATGACCTCAGCTGGGACTTCTCCGTGGACCAGCATCTTTGAAAGATGAGACAGGGACAGTCCATAACCCCGTCTATCTGCGAGATGCAGCGTTAAAAAAATCCTTCCTGCAAGGCTGCTGTCTTTGGTTCTCTCAACCATAACTACCGCATACTATTCAGCAGCCTGAACAGATATAACCTTTCAGTCGGTGATATTTATTTAACTTTGAATTCATGAGATTGAGCGAATCCTAAAGGCTTAAATAGCCCGATTGATTATTAAGCACCGGCACTACCGGGTTGTCCATTATTAAAAAGGGGCCCGTGGTCTAGCTGGTTATGACGTCGCCTTGACATGGCGGAGATCCGGAGTTCGAATCTCCGCGGGCCCATTTTCGCTATAAACAACCACAACGTCTATCAGTACCTATGCTCCTTCTTGCAGAATTCGAATTTGAACTTGGAAGCAGTGCAGGGATAGTATATGAGTCGCTGCTCCCTGAACTTGTAGAGGATTACCAGCGCACAAAGGCAGCCCTCAGATTAAATGATGATGCGCTTATGTTGAATGTGGAAGCAGATGATATCGTATCGATGAGGGCTGCATTGAATGGGTGGCTGCGTTTGATCAAAATTTCATCTGAAATAAGCTCTATCGCTTTGAATGCACAAGTTATAAATTAGGGATGGGCAATACTACATCAGATTTACAGGTGAACATAATGAGTTCAGAATTACCTCCGCAAATTAAAAATCAGCTTGCACAGATGCAACAGATGCAGCAGCAGGCGCAGGCTATTGCAGTTCAGAAGAGTCAGGTCGAAATCGCTTTAAAAGAGACTGAGCTTGCTCTTGAAGAACTTGAAAAACTTAACACAGATGCTGTAGTCTATAGAGCAATCGGTGATTTGCTGATCAAAACAGAACGGGATAAGACAAAAGACTATCTCAAGGAAAAAAAAGATACGCTTGATCTAAGACAGCAGACTCTTGCACGTCAGGAAGAGCGCGTTCAGAAGCGATTCCAGCAGCTGCAGGAGCAGCTCAAGCAGGCAGTTGGTGCACCGACAGCTCAGTGACCATGGAGATAGACGATTCAGAATTCTATAATCAACTGCTGGATTACCATAATATCCTTTACCTGTGCCACCGTAATGCTGATTCTGATGCCCTGGCAAGTGCTTTTGCGCTGAAAGAGGCTATCGGCGGCACAGTCGGGGTCATAGATGGATGCGACAGGGTAGCATCCGTGATCGCAAAACAACTCAATATCGAATATATCATAAATCCGACTGACGATTATGACCTCGTGGTCGTAGTTGATACTTCCACGCTTGCCCAGCTAAATGGTTTCAAGTTAAAGAAATATGCTGTCATCGACCATCACGCTACAACCTCATTGAATGAAAATGCTGCGTTCTATCTTCATCGGAACAGGAGTTCGACGGCTGAAATAGTACTTGAGGTCTTGAACACGATTGGCGCTCCGATAATGAGGCGCACTGCATTTGCATTGATTGCCGGCATTATCACAGATACAGGCAATTTTAAACATGCTTCAGCCGATTCATTCAGGGCAGTGGCGGAGCTTATAGAATTGAGCGGCATTGAGTACAGCGAAGTGATGGACGCTCTTTCTTCTCTCCCGCAGGATGTTTCTATGCGGATCGCCTTATTAAAAGCAGCACAGCGAGCTTCTATCGAAAGGGTTGATGAATGGATCATTGTTACTTCGCAGGTGAGTTCTTTTGGTGGAGCCGCTGCCTCTAATTTGATCTCAATAGGCGCTGATGTCGCTTTTGTAGCCTCAACCGATGATAATCTTGTCAAAGTGAGTGCACGGGCAAGAAAGTGCGTTTTGAACGCTGGTGTTAACCTTGCAAAGCTGATGGAAGAAATAAGCGCTAAATTCAAAGGGACTGGAGGAGGACATGAAGGTGCGGCAGGCATGGATGTTTACGGTGAAGTAGAAAACATAATTGCATGCTGCACCGAGTATGTAAAAAAATCCCTTACGAAAGCTAACGAGTGAGAGGATTTTTATTATGGTTTGCTGATGAAAAAGGATTTTATTTTCATACAGAGACTTAGAAATCTGACCAAAGAATAAATTAGCAAAGCACTATAATATGAGATAGATTTATGCTTCCGCGCCCCGCAGTAAGGTCATGCGCCTGCTGTTCGTTGTCTTTGAGCTTTTGACGTTCGTTCTCTTGTTTTTATGCTTGCTGCACGTTCGAAATCGCGGCAGAACAAGATTCATTGAGCTTTTGACCCTTATCGTTTATGGAGTGGTGCTTGAGGAACTGACGATTCTGTTTTTCAGGGAATACGAATATGGCGATGGTTTTTTATTCATGATAAAAGATGTGCCGTTAGCAGTGGGTGTCGCATGGGCAGCGATTATCTATTGTTCGATGGAAACCTCAGACCTGCTTGGAATACCGTTATCAGTACGTCCCATGTTTGACACATTGCTTGCGCTGAACATCGACCTGTCGATGGATGCGATTGCGATTCGGGCTGGTTTCTGGAAATGGAATAATGGTGGAGAATGGTTCGGTGTGCCTTATGGCAACTTCCTTGGGTGGATATGCGTGGTGTTCTTTTTCTCGCTAACAGCCAGATGGCTGAGAAAAAAGCAGCCGATGCATGATGTTCTCAGTGCAGGAGCGATGTTGGCAGGCTCGATCGTGCCCCTGATAATGATATTAGAGGTCTGGGACCTGTTTGTACCCCATGTAATAAAAGGCGCATTGATAGCAGGCATACTTCTTGCTTTTCTGAGCGCAGTGCTGATTAAAACAAAAGGTAAATTCCAGGCAGCTAAGCCGGATTACAGGATTTTAACCGTACCATTCACCTTTCACATATTCTTTCTTGTACTTCTTATCAACAGGGGATTTTATGTACAGGTGCCTGCGCTGCTTCCGTTATCGGTAGGGATGATGATGCTTGGGGTTGCAGCGCATTTCCCACACTCTATCAGAAGCTGGGCTTCAAAGTAACATCACAAAAATTTCTTGAACATCATAGCTTCAATCTGACTTATGCGTAAAGTCCTGACAAGCATTCTAATATCACTCTCATCTATGATAACAGGGCTGCGCACTGCTTTTCCTTTATAAAATATCACTCCTCTCTTCATGTTCGCACCTGTATAGCCTTTTGCTTTTCCCCTGATTATAAGCGTCCCGCCTTTCATATACGCACCTGCGAACTCCTCTGTATTATTAACGATCACTACGCCGCCTTCCTGAAGCACACCTGTATTCAGTCCTGCATCTCCATGCGCGCAAATAAATCCACGCTTCATCAGGATACCAGTGCTCATACCCACATTCCCTTCCACAATAACTTTCTTATCAGAATCAAGTCTGGCTGCAACTGTGTCTCTGACTAAGCCATCATTTATGAACAGGGTATCATTTTTCAAAAAATCAGGTAAAACTATGGTCTCATCAACTCCATCCATAAGTATGCTCGTGATCGATCTATACTTGCGATAACCAGCGAGATCAGATTCCACTTCAATGATGTTACCGATCGGCTGGTTCACCTTACCGCTGACATAGATCGCCCCTGAAACCATACTGATGCCCATCCTGGTACCTGCATCCCCCTCCAGAATGATTGAACCAACTTTTAAATGCTTCCCTGTCCCGCCAAAAAACTTCAAATCCGCACCAAGACTGCTGCCCAATCTGCTGCCTGCATTTCCTTTAATATGAACATCCTCCCCCTGCTTTAAAAATGCGATGAGATCAGAATACGTATATGAAGTCCCTTTCTGGTGAGGAATAATGCCTGATGGAGAGAGCCGCCTGCCTTCATGCTGCCAGTAAAAATCATATGTGAAGTCACACAAACAATCAACAGGTTGGGATAATTTGATCTGCATAAGAAAAAGTTAATAGCTTGAAAAGCTATATAGATGTAGGGATGAATTTTATGAATATAAAATATATATTTATTGGATTTATATTGTTAATTTTATTAAGTGGATGTGTACAGCCACAGAAGGAAGCTCCAACACCAATACCCACGTCAGCGCCCACATCAGGTGCAACGCCTGTCACCTCACCTACAGTACAAATAACTGAAGCACCGACACCACAGATAACACCTGTGCCAACACTGAAAGAGCTGCCGCCTGGCACATTCTATGTAATAGCACGGATGTTAACACCAAGTTATTGGGGACCTGGAAAATACGAACTCGTATCAGTGAAAGCTGAGGTCACCAACCAGCGAAATACTCCCTATACAATAAATGCGCAGATCTTGAGCGATCAGCAGGTTCTCGAAGAAAAATCTTTCACGCTCGCTAATGAAGGCAGTACCTATGCACTTATAAATGAAAGAAATCATTTCATTAACAGCACCAATGTAACCCTGCGATTGCTGGTCCAGGGGTATCAGCCGATAGATTATAATTTTGTCGCTGTCCAGTCGCTCACATAAAATGAACCATTAATCGTTATATTTATGTATTGCTTCATCCATTTCGGATAGCCATAAATCGCACATGTGAATGAAAAGATTTATAATAATGTGGATTAATCATTCGCATAGTGCCAATGGAGACTAAAATATGACGCTATTCATCGAAATAAAAGACCTTCGTGTTGGCTTTGATGGAGTCGATGTACTCAAAAATATAAGCCTTGATGTTAAAGAAGGAGAAATTATCGGGATCCTGGGGAAGAGCAGCGCAGGAAAATCTATTCTCATGCATGTACTCAGAGGCGTGGAAGCTTTTGATGATGTGTCTGGAAGTGTAATCTATCATCTCTCTCGATGCAGTAACTGCGGCTATATTGATCGACCGAGCAAAGCAGGTACAGCCTGCCCAAAATGCGGTGCACATTTTGAGAAAATCGAAGCAGATTTCGTAAAATTACCTCTGCATGACCCGCTGCGAAAAGACATAACGAGAAGAATAGCTATAATGCTTCAGAGAACCTTTGCCCTGTACGGCGATGAGAGGGTTATTGTGAATGTCATGAACGCGCTCCAGGAAATCGATGAGTTAGGTCCAAACGCGATAAACAAAGCCGCTGATTTGCTCGACCAGGTCAATCTTTCCAACAGGATGATGCATATAGCAAGGGAACTCTCAGGCGGTGAAAAACAGCGCGTTGTTCTTGCAAGGCAGCTTGTAAAAAACCCAATATTGCTGCTCGCAGATGAGCCCACAGGAACGCTTGATCCGAAAACAGCAGAGCTTGTCCACGAAACCATCTTAGATGCGACCAGAAATCTGAAGATGTCGCTCATTGTCACTTCGCACTGGCCTAAAGTTATAGAAATTCTTTCAAACCGTGCTCTGTGGCTTGATGAAGGTAAGATTATACAGATCGGCGAACCGCAGGACGTTACTGCAGCATTCTTGAAAGAAGTTGGAGATATTGGCGACCAGGAAAAAGTAGAAATTGGAGAACCCATTATTCGCGCACGCAATTTGAAGATGACATATTTTTCTCTTGATAGAGGTATTGTCAGGGCTGTGAACGATGTAGGCTTTGATGTAAATGAAGGCGAAATATTCGGATTAATAGGTGTGAGCGGAGCGGGTAAAACCACCACATCCAAGATTATTTCTGGATTGCTGCGACCGACTTCAGGTTCAATCGAAGTAAGGATCGGAGATGAGTGGATAGACCTCACTCAGCTTGGTGCTGACAAGAAAGGTAGGGCTACCAAATATATAGGGATATTGCATCAGGAGTACAGTCTCTATCCTCACAGGAATGTCATTGATAACCTGACAGAATCGATTGGTCTTGATCTGCCATTTGAACTTGGGGAACGAAAGGCGATACAGACATTGATGACGGCAGGTTTCACGGAGAAAAAAGCCAGGGAAATCCTCACCAAGATGCCTGATGAACTGAGCGAGGGAGAAAGGCACAGGGTAGCGATGGCACAGGTACTTATGAAAGAGCCAAGAATACTTGTTTTTGATGAACCCACAGGAACGATGGACCCTGTAACCAAGATAGAAGTTTCAAAATCCATCCTTCATGCCAGAAAAGAAGTGGGAGAAACATTTATCATAGTATCCCATGATATGGATTTTGTTGATCAGGTATGCGACAGGGCTGCACTGATGCGTCTTGGTAAAATCGTGGATATTGGAGAAACTGATTCTGTTTTATCAAAACTTTCAGAGAAAGAACGAGAGGAAGCCTTAGAAGGAATAGCTAAGGAATTGAAATAATCAAATATTCTAAGGTGATACGTGATTTTAATAGAGGTCAACGGGCAGAAATTAGAATTAAAAGATGGTTCAACCCTGAAGGATGCCATAGACAATTCAAAGTCGATTTACATTCCAGGTACATCAGCAGGGATTTTGAAAGCGGGCGCACGAAAGGAAGAAGTTACATCTGAATATAAAGTCCTGACCACAAAAGGTGAATTCAGGATAGAATTGAGCGGCGATTCAAGTTTATGGAATAAATCCAGCCCCTATTTCTTTAATACAAATGCACACTGGGAAACCAGTAACTCGATTGCGTTCGGTCCTGTTGAAACATCCATTATACCTGAACGAGGGGAAAAAAAATACAATCGTTATGATGTTTTCCTTGGAACAGGCGGATATGATGCAAAAAATACATATCTCATGTTCGCAAAAAATAAACATATATCAGATTACGGCAGTCCAGGGAACGCTGTGATTGGAAAGGTCATAAGCGGTAAGAGCATAGTCACAAAACTCAAACAGAGTGACACTTTAATAAAAATAGAGCCTGTAATAAAATGGGAAACCCTTCTTGACAAAAGTTTTACCTCTGACCTTAATACCATACTTGAAGATGGAATGAAGCTCTTCACGTATTTTAAAGTCGACCTTGCCAGCGAAGCGCCAGAAGGGGCAGAACATTTTCTTGCGCTCGCCCGCAGGGGAATATTCAGGGTCGATATAGCTTCAAATTCGTTCATTTCTGATAATACGCTCAAAGGAGAAGGATGCATTTATGAACACTGGGATGCTCGCTCAGAGGGAGCGGTCGCAGTACGCACAGAAGGGCTGGGAAATGGACGGATATATATTTATAAAGAAGATAGGACATCAAGCGCTGTCCACAGCGTTGTCGGTCATGTTTCGCAGGGGCTCGAACTTATAAAGATAGCGCAGGCAGGAAGCAGGCTTGCTGTGCTTTCAAATCCAGAAAGGGTCATGATGCTTGGAATGAGCTTTTCTGAGGCTGAAAAAATACTGAGTTCACGCGGACTGAAACTTGAAAAGAGAGGATACACAGGTGAGGACGCTATTGTCGTTGAACAGGATCCTGACACCACAATCGAGATCATCAAAACAGGGGCAGTTTCGTGCCTTGGCGTAAAGTCCAATAAGATAATCGATGTCAAGCTATATGATGAGCTTGCGCCCATAACCCTTGACTTCTTCAGGCATTCGCTGCGCCTCAAAGATAGACCGCTGGGACCACTGCCTGTGTTCTACACCTATGACAACACATACCTTTTCAGGTCAGAAAAAGAAGCTGAGGTTTATAAAGAGATAAATCCTGAAAATACTCCAAAAGCAAAAATTGCTGCTGGAGAAATCGGGGTCACGAACCAGGCTGCAAAGCGCTATGGCATGATAGGCGTCAAGCTCATTGACGATGAAAGATATGGGCCTACAGGCGAAAAATTCGAATGTACGAATATTATAGGAAAGGTACTTGACCCTGGCAGGCTCAAAGGGATAAAAGCTGGGGATGTTGTTTATATAAGAGAGGTTTATTAATGGATACAGTAACAAAAATGATAGTCATTAATTCAGAAAAAGTGCTGCCAAGCGATATTGTTATCAAGCTTTATGAATCAAGCGCGGATGTGATGATAAAAGAAACCTGTTTTGGGGTAATAGTATCAGGAGAACGTTCTGTCGTAGATAAGCTCCTTGGTGATGTCCGTAAGATGGACCCCTACGGGGTCTTTATTAAAGAGCGGGGTTTAGCTCCTGGTGAGCCTTACAGATGCAGAGCCACACGGCGGGGAGGCGCAAGACCAGGGTTCCATAACATCGAGACAGAGAATAAAATGCTGCCGCATATCGCATCAGCACTGAAAGCACTTGACAGGGGCGAGATACCTGTCCAAAAAAAGGAAAAGAAAAAACTCGATGTAGAGAAGCTTAAAGAAGTAATCAAAAAAGAGATGCAATCATGAAGGTCTTTATTTATCCCACAAACAGCCTTATTCTTGCGGATTTGGTTGAGCGTTTTGGTCATGAACCGCTTGCAGTGATGCAGGAAATCGGGAAAAAGGTCAGAGGGCAGGGACTTGATTCACCCCCGATAAACATCACGCCTGAGGACCCCAAACTTGGTCTAAAATATGCTGCCGTTGAGGTGCCGTCAGGCGTAAGAGGAAGGATGTCCCTTTTTGACCCGCTGATACAGAGCGCAGAAGCCGCTATTATTGTGCGCGACCCTGTGGTGTCCTTTGGGTGCATGGGGTGCGCACGAACAAATGAACTGGTCAACTTCCTGATAAGAGCCAAAAAAATCCCTTTGCTTGAATTAGATTATCCTGTAACAGAGGAGGATGCGAAGGAATTCGTATTCAAGATTTCAGAATTTCTTAAAAAATTGCAAGAGGAAAATAAAAAATGAACAGCACTGAAAATCTTGTGAGGATAGCCCAGCTTTCATGCGGCGCAGAATACAGCGGGATACAGAAAGAAATCGATTCTGCTGCAAAGCAGGTCAATGCAGTGATGGTCTATCCTGAAGTATCTGTAGAGGACATCGAGGCAATAGAGGAGGAATTCGGGCTTAAAGTCGCAAGCCCTGATCTTAAACTCATGATGGCACGGGCAAAGTCCATTGTTACAGGAAAGGTACAGGTCGATGCTGTTTTTGTTGCAACGTGTTTCAGGTGCGCCGAAGCTGCTCTTGTCAGGAGCGAGGTACGCAGATATATAAATGAAAAAACAGGCATCCCTGTCATAAGCTATTCATTCACAGAGAGAACAACTGCTGGAACGCTTCTCACCCGAATGGAAGCACTTACCACGACAGCGCGGCGAAAGAGCCTCCTTGCAAGGGAAAAACAGAGCGGGCTCACAGCAGGCATTGACTCAGGCTCAACAACTACAAAAGCTGTTGTCATGAAGGATAACAAGATAATCGGTAAGGGATGGGTACCCACAATAAAAGTTCTTGAGAGTGCGGAGGAAGCATATAATAACGCATTGAAAGAAGCAGGAGTTTCACGAAGCGAAATCCAGGCGCTTGGAACAACAGGATACGGTCGTTTCCTTATAGGAGAGCACTTCAAGGCAGACCTTGTGCAGGAAGAAATAACGGTTAATTCCAAAGGCGCTGTCTATCTTGCTGATAAACAAAAAGGGACAGCCACTGTACTTGATATTGGAGGCATGGACAATAAGGCGATCTCTGTTATAGACGGCATCCCGGGGATGTTCACAATGGGCGGAATATGCGCAGGCGCATCAGGAAGGTTCCTTGAGATGACTGCAAAAAGGCTTGGCGTGAGCATCACAGAACTTGGGGCGCTTGCAATAAGGGGTAATGCTTCGAACGTCAAGATGAATAGCTACTGCATTGTTTTCGGGATACAATCGCTTGTTAATTCGCTTGCTGCAGGAAGTAATCCTGAGGATGTCGCAGCAGCAGCGTGTCACAGCGTTGCAGAGCAGTTGTTTGAACAGCAATTGCAGGAAATTGATGTAAAAGAACCTGTACTGATGGTTGGAGGCACATCGCTTATCGAAGGATTGCCAAAAGCAGTTGAGGAATTGCTCAAAGTCAAAGTCATAGTCCCAAATAATGCGCAGTACATTGGAGCCGTAGGCGCAGCGCTGCTGGTGTCTGGATTCGTTAGTATGCCATCCCGCATTTAAATGCGGGGTCTTGGAGAATAAAATGGAACAACTTGAAACATTTGTCGTAGAATCTCCTGATGCTGTCGGGGCAAAGGCGACCCGCATCCTGATACAGGACACGCTGGCAGACCTCTCTCTTAACAGGGTTATAGGGAGATTGAAGGTCTTTGTTGACCCGACTGAGCCTGTTTTCATATTTACGGCTCTTTTGCGCCTCGGCACGCCTGCTATAAGGCTTAAGGATTTCGCAAAAGTAGAGATGGGGGCACTGGGAAAGGACGAGGTCAGGATAGAACTTCAAAGAGAAGCGTACACCATAAAACTGCTCAACAAGTTGTGGGAACGATACGGCAAAGATAAAATAGGACAGTCTGATAAAAAAATCATCGTTGTAAAGACCGACCCACTGAGCGAACTGGACATCCTGCGCGAGTTTGTGATCGATGAGCCGCAGCAGGAGGTGCTTGACCGCCTGATAGATGCTATCGCACTTCGCATCATACCCGAAGGTTTCAGAGTGCGAAAACATGAGATTTCTGCCACGCATGTTCTTTTTGTAGCTTCAGAAGATACGCTTAAGCCTGAATGGATAGCAAAAGCAAAAGAGATGCTTGAATCCATGCGGAGAGAAGAAAATGTTTGAACCTGTCATGTACGAGGGCGGAGTGTATAAACATAATCAACTTATTGAGCTTGTAGAAGACCTTGGTGGATATATTCTCCAGAAAAATGTGATGCAGTCAGATGTTGTGCTGCTGATGCTTGTCCCAATAAACGATATGGAGATCGCAGAGAATAAAGCAAAGGAACTTCTTGGAAAACTTTCAAGGGCTCCCCTTGCAGGCACAGAGATTGCAACAGTTGCGCCCACGCTTGCATACCATCATCTCCCCCATCTTGACTGCGACGTGGCTGAGTTCCTGAGGAAAAAGGGAGCAAAGACCAACATGGTCGGTTTAGCCAGAGGTGTAGGAAAGAGGATATGCCAGATGACAGCTTACGAGCGCGATCTTATCAATGAGCACGACATGGCTGTATTCATCCTTGGAAACTATGAACACTGCATCATTGAAAAATCAAAGAGGCTCTACGAAGGGATAGAGATACCAATTGTGGTCACAGGTGCACCAGAACTTCGAACAGAGGATGTACCGAATGCAACGGCTTATGTTGGGAGCTTTGGCAGGATACTGCATCACATGCGCCATGCTGAAGAACTGCGCACGCTGGACAAGCTTGCCGATGTGATCGGGAATGTGCTTGATAACGTGCGGAAAGAGCTTGCAAAGGACCCGCCTTCTGTTGCGCCGCCGCGCATCAAGAAAGAGATAGAGGAACAGATACCTGAGATCATTGACAGCCTGCATCCACTACCTATAGCTCTGCAGATGAACGGGGCACGGGTGAAACTGCCGTATGAAGAATACCATGAAAAGCTTGAGAATATCAGGTTCGTGGAAGGGGTGACAATGAAAGAGGTAGCACGGGTGCTCCCATCCAAGATGAGGAACTTTACGCTGATCAGGGCACTGCCCAAGAGCGAGACCGGGTTCGTGATATAGGAGTGTTCATCGGATCTCCACACTCCCTGTGATTGCATCTACCAGAACCTTATCCCCGCTCTTAATCACTTTGACAGGATCCTTTTCGAGCTTATCCACGAGCGGTATATCAGAGATGATCGCGCCGACCGCAACTATGGGTTCTGCCCTGATATTTATCATGGCAGCAGGCGCAGTATTGTTTTTCTTCATCTGATAAATCACATATGAACCCACTGTCGAACCTTTTCCTCCAGGGAACACAAGCACCTTTCCTTTTATATTCTTTCCAGCGAGTTCATGCCCTTTTTCTATCACGATACCTGTTTTGGGGTCAATGCTGCCAAGGAAGGAAATAGGTATTGAAGTGACAAGCGCTTCGCCTTCTGCACGGCCGCGGGAGACTATATGAGCTGAGAGTTTGGTCAATCAAGTCGCTCCTGGAATATTCTTATCTATAGTCTTTTGCCGACATTCTTAGAAGATTATGGATATTATGTTGTCTAATTGCTTATGCGAAAGACTACATTTTTGATTATGCGAGGTTATGCTGAGAACTATAATTAAACCTATCCTTTATAGAAAGAATTATGCTATCAAATAGATTGATTCGATATTATGAAACAAATAGGAATAGCAGTAACAGACCCTGATGACTGGACTGCTACGGCTCTCTGCAAAGCGGTCAAACATTACGGGATGCAGCCATTAAAATTCAGTTTCAGCGATGCGACCTCGAATATCTCATCAGGGAGGCTGTGCGCAGGGAAAATCGACCTCACATCATTTGATGCTGTTATCGTAAGAGACCTTGGACCAGGCACTCGGAATGATATTTCGTTCAGGTTCGACCTCCTGTGCCAGCTCAGCGAACTTGGAATCGAGGTCATCAACTCACCCGTCTCTATAGCACGGGCAGCAAATAAGTATGTTTCAAGCTATCTATTTCAGAAAAATGGCATTCCCACTCCTGCAACCGTTGTCACAAGCAGCATCGATGATGCGGTGGATGCGCTGTCTTCTTTTGGGCGCGCTGTGGTAAAACCTGTGTTCGGATATAAAGGTATCGGGGTCGAATGTATAAAAAACGATGGTCGCGGTAAATTGAAACTCAAAGAGCTCCTGAAAAAAAATGGTCTTGTATATTTGCAGGAATTCATACCCAATCCAGGCAGGGACATCAGGATATTTGTTGTGGATAAAAAGGTTGTGGGCTCGATATACAGGATTGCGCCTGCTGGAGGCTGGATAAATAATCTGAGTCAGGGAGGAAGCGCAAAACAATGTGTCCTGACAAGCGAACAGGAACTATTGGGTATAAAAGCCGCTGAAGTCACAGGCACGGTTTATGCAGGTGTGGATATTATCGAGGGGGATTACGTTATTGAGATCAATGGGACGCCCTCAGGGAAGGGGATATTCGAGGCGTACGGAGTGGATGTGACGATGAATATAGCCGAATATCTGAACAGTAACTTCAATTAGCACAGCCAGCATATAAGCCCATCACATGAAAAAGGAAATGTCAAGCGTGGATGTCGCCGCTCTAACAAAAGAGCTTCGCCCCCGCCTTCTTGATGCAAAGATCATGAAGATATACCAGCACTCGCCAGATGAAATAAGGATAGGGCTGCATATATTCAAAGAAGGGAGGACGAACCTTGTTATTGAGGCTGGAAGGCGGCTGCACCTCACAGAGCATCCAGAGATTGCGCCGAAATTCCCGCAGTCTTTTCCGATGCTGCTCAGGAAACATTTAAGCGGTGGCAGGATAACTAATATTTTTCAGTACGACTTTGACCGCATAATAGAGATTCATATTCAGCGCGGCGAGGATAAGACCATTCTTCTTGTTGAGCTTTTTTCAAGAGGCAATATTATTTTACTGGATTCTGAAAAGCGGATAATACTTCCGTTAAAAAGCATAAGTTTCAGGGACAGGAAGGTAGTGCGGGGCGAAAGCTATGAGCTTCCGCAGGCGCAGCTCAGCCCTGTTGCAGCTACGATAGATGACTTAAAAGAGATGTTCTCACATTCTGATTCTGACATCGTCAGGACGATGGCTACGCACATGAATATCGGCGGACAGTATGCTGAAGAGATCTGCCTTCATGCAGGTATCGACAAGAACATGCCTGCAAGGCAGTTGAGCGATGCCGCACCTCTTCTGGATGCGCTTTCTCGGGTTTTCAAGCCGTTAAGTTCCAATCTAAAACCTCATATTATATTTAAAGATGAAAAAGCAATCGATATTCTGCCTTTTCCTCTTTCCCAATATGAAAAAAATGAAAAAAAATATTTCAGCACGTTCAATGATGCGCTTGATGAGTATTTCAGGGAGACGACCGAAAAAAAGAAAGAAGAGATAAAAGAAGTAGAGCAGAAAAAGACCGAAAAGCTCGGATTGTATGAATACCGCCTGCAAAAACAGATGCTTGCACTTCAAAAATTCAAAGATGAAGGAGAAAAGTTCGTCCACAAAGGCGAGTTAATCTATACACATTACCAGATGTGCGAGAGCATTTTGAAAGCTATTAAGAGCGCAAGGGATAAAGGATATTCATGGGATGACATCAAGAGTATCTTAAAAAATTCAAGCATTCCTGAAGCAAGGTCGGTCAAATCTATCAATCCAGGTAAAGGTACGCTCACAGCCAGCCTTGATAATGAAGAGGTTGAACTGGATATCAAGCTCTCAGTAAACCAGAACTCTCAGGTCTATTACGATAAAGCCAAAAAGCTGTCATCAAAGATAAAAGGCGCGCTTTCTGCGATAGAAGAAACAAAGAAGCTCTCTGAAAAAAAAGAAGCTCCAGAGGTCAGAAAAAAGCCTGAAAAACAGAAGCAGAAATGGTATGAGCAGTTCAGGTGGTTTGTCTCATCGGACGGCTTCCTTGTCATTGGGGGAAGGGATGCGCAGAGCAATGAAGACATCGTGAAAAAATACCTCCAGAAGCATGATATATTCTTCCATGCCCATGTATCAGGTTCGCCTGCGGTCGTGCTAAAAACAGAAGGTAAAGAAGTTCCTGAAGCCACGCTGCTTGAAGCTGCGCAATTCACTGTTTCTTATTCAGGCATCTGGAAATCAGGACAGGTGAGCGGGGACTGCTACTGGGTGTTACCTGAGCAGGTCTCAAAGACGCCCGAGTCTGGCGAATATGTGGCAAAAGGGGCTTTTGTGATAAGGGGAAAGCGCAATTATTACAAAGATATTGCGCTTGGGGTAGCGCTTGGTCTTGATGAGGAGAAAAGATTGATAGGAGGACCTGCAAGTGCAGTGAAGAAAAGGGCGCAGTTCGTTATCGAAATAGAGCCAGGAGAGTTCAACCAGAACGATCTTTCAAAAAAGATTTACAGGCTTTTGAACGACAGGTTCGAGGATAAGAAGCTTATCAAAACTATTGCATCGCCGGACAGAATAGCCATGTTCTTGCCGCCCGGCGGGTCAAGGGTGAAGGAATGAGTTGTGGAGGCAAGGCGAGGATATCACTGAGATATTGACTGGCGCAGATCAAGAATGTAGTTGATGATACCAATGCATGCGCAGGCTAAATATGCCTCTTTGCCTATTGAAATTTTTTTACCATGCCTGAGAATGAATTCTTCGTCCTTCTTTGGGAGACCGACCTGGTCCCCAAGCACGAAAACAGGATTTTCTCCCAGTTCGATGGTCCTTATGCTCTCACCTGATTCTTCAAGAACAAAGATGCTGCTCTTTTCTTTTACTAACTGCTGCAGGCTCTTTTTCTGGATATGAATACCGGTGTGTTCCCTGCCAGATAGCACGTTCCTGAGAAGCTCTTCCCATGTACGTTCATCAAGGCGCACGTCTCTTAAATTCCTCCCATCGACCACAAGCTCAAGAGGAGGCGCAGGAGGTCCTCCAAGGACTGCATGGAAGATGACATCCCTTCTAATGGCATGCGACATAAAAAGCGACATCAATATGCACTGATAAACAACATCCAATCTCCCGCCTTCTCTCAGAGTGCGGAATCTTGAGTCGGTTCTTGCTGTTCTGGAATAGAGGATGAACTCGCGCATGATAGCCATTGAAACGTCTTAGATATATATGTAAGGGATATAAATACATTTTAAAACAGTTTGATGATTTTTGTGGAATTGTGAATCAAACCGTACTCACAGATTTTTCGGGGAAAATAATACGGATAATAAGAAAATGCCAAGAAATTGTATGCGGAAACCTGCAAATAATATTTTTTCTATTTATAACATATAACTTTCTTTAGCCATAAATCTGCTTCAAATAAGTATAAATATGTTTAATATAAAATAATTTTTCATACAGCTATTTTCGGCGTGCCCACCTATCGGCGGTTTTATGCTCAGCACTTCGGCTGTGCGGCTGACGCACGCACAGCCTTCAGGCTTTGCTCAGGTGGAAAGTTTACGGTTTTAAGTGGTAAAGGGGTTAAAGTGGAAAGTGGTTACAAAGTCCTCAGAAGGCGAAAGCCGAGGTAGCTGCCGCGGTCGCCCGGGTCGAGGCTGCCGCGATTCGCCGACCGGCAGAACATGGCATCGCTGAGCCAGCCACTGCCTCGAAGGACACGGAAGGAGCCATCTCCCTCCCATGCACTCCCGTCAGTCGGTGCGCCGTCATAGCTGCTATGATATATATCCTGAACCCACTCCCATACATTGCCGTGCATGTCGTAAAGCCCCCATGCATTGGGCTTTTTTTCGCCAACTGGATGCGTTTTTCCATTCCACTTGTAATCGTCCTTTTTTGGTGGCCTTGAACCACTGTTATCAACATACCATGCATACTCGTTGAGTTCAAATTCATCATCACCAAAGTAATATCTTGAAGTAGTGCCTGCTCGCGCTGCATATTCCCACTCAGCTTCTGAGGGAAGTCTATATTTGTCTGTACCTTCGTTCTCATTTA
>JAWOKW010000280.1:0-3265 GCA_033854095.1 Candidatus Methanoperedens sp.
TTTTATGATTTTTAAGCTCATTTTGAAGCTTATTTTTTCTACCAGCATCTCTTAACAGCCAGGTATAAAATTTTAAATCAGTATCCGATAATTGAGTCAGATTAATTTTAAATTCACCTGCATCACTGTCGGATATCCATTCAAGATATTTCTCCTCATCCTGTATTAAACCTTCTTTAAGCGCGTATTGATATATATCAGAGTTCGGGTATGGCGTAGCATAATAATTCGCAGCGCTATCGATTTTGCAGTCTTGGATAAATTTAAGGGTCTCCATAATACTTTCTCGCGTTTCATCTGGCATTCCCTGAATGGTGGGCACTCCCATAAGCATATTGTATTTTTTCAGAAGTTTGTATGCATTATAATTATCCTCCACTTTCATGTGTTTCTTCATTAAGTCCAGCATTCTCTGACTGCCAGATTCAAAACCAACAGTAATATGAATGCATCCCACAGATTTTAATTTATTTAATATTTCTTCAGTAATCATATCAGCCCGACAGCTAATCGTAAAACGCACATCCATATTGCTTTCTTCCATAACAGTACAAAACTCATCTGTCCATCTTTTGTTTCCTATGAAAAGTTCGTCCTGGAATTCAAAAAAGTTGACTTTATATGTTTCTGACAGATATTTCATGTGTTTTATTACATATGGAACAGAGTGTTTACGAATTCCTTTTACCATGCGGTAACAAAATGTACAGTGCCCCACGCAACCTCTTCCTGACAACACAGCAAAATATCGGCAATCACCCATATGTGAATCCCATACTCCATATGATTCGAACATTGGCTGTGATGACTTACCATTTTCAGTTATGTATCTCTCTATATCAAGTAATTTATACGCGTCTACAGGTGGAGATATATCATCTAAGTTTTTTATCAATGGCCTTTCAGGGGTGATAAAAAAGGATGCTCCTTTTTTTATGAAAAGTCCTGCTACCTTCGAGATATCTTCCCCTCTTTCTACTGTTGATACATATTCCCTTACAGTGATGTCTCCTTCACCATTGCATATTACATCAATACCTGTATTTTTGAAAATGATATGTGGTATGGGAGTTGCTACGAATCCGCCTCCAAGAATAGGAATGTCGGGATATATCTTTTTGATTTCATTTGTCAACCATTTTATATAACTATATGTGGTTATTATTCCTCCTATTATCATTAGATCAAATTTCTCAGACTTGATTTTTGAGATCACTTCCTCTCTGGTATATTTTTCCAATGCAATATCAAAAAATTTTAATTTATGACCGTCTTCAATCAATGGCTGTGCAACATAAAGTAATCCCAATGGTAACGTTGGTGTTGTTGATTCCCTGCAAGGCGGGTAAACTGCCAAAATGTTCATATATTATACTTCCATATTAATTGAGGTAGTGCTTGATAATGCTTAAATTCATTGATTATCTGTTTCATTATAGTTCTTAATACGGTTCGCAAATATTTGCCAAAAAGGCAAATTCTCTGAGCCCGCTTTTTTAATGTAAGAATGTTTGTAGTTCATATATGCTTTTTCATTTATTGAAAGCTCCTTTTTCCAATCTATTACTATTGGATCATCTAGATTAATTGTTTTCTTCCCAAGCCAAAAAGCCATTAAATCTATTTGTGGTCCCATAAAACTCTGTTTTAATCTGTTCGATGTTAGAAAAATTACTGGTTTATGGAATAAAACAGCAAAATTAATTGAAGTACTCATGTGACCGATTGTAAACCCTGATTTTCTGACAAGTTCCGCTGTTTTCCCTCTAATAACAGATCTTCCACCAAAATAATCAGGATGAACTTCATAATTGGACTTGGGATGGGCTGCGATTACAATATGAGTACCATATTCACGTTCAATGAAATCAAAAAATTTGCAGATAGATGGATAATATTCTTCAGGAGTGGAAGGAACAGAAAGTCCCAAATGAGTATAATCGGGATGGAATGGTAAATACTCGTCCAAGAATATACCAATATTTGTATCAATTTGAACAGGAGTATTATATTTTTCCAGATAAATATCATAATCCAGTGTATGTAACCAAAGAATTTCTGTTTTTTTATTAACTGGATATTTATAATCCGTTGATTTTGATCCTCCAGCTAAAATTATAGTTGCTGGTCTAATACCCATATAGTTATATGGAATATGAATAAGCAGAGCATTGATTATTTTAGCAGGGGTTATTTTCTTCAGTTCTTTTAAAAAAGCATTAATGTTTTTTTTAGTGCCTATAGACGGTAAAGCATTGGACATAAGTACGCAGTATGGAAGCTTGACTTTAGAAAGTGCCCTATAAAGAGCAAACGATTTAAATTGATAGCTAAGCATACAAACAATGAAGCAATTGTTTGTTAATTTCAAAATAGCAGACAGTGCTTCGTTCAAGGTTAGAAACGAATAGCATTTCTCCCAATTAATTGAGTCGGGTATCATTATTTCTTTGTTGACTTGTGGATGTAAAAAAGGGGTGAAGTTCCAGACTTCAACTTCAAATCCGTTTCTCTGAAGAATTTCCATTCCTAATATATTGTAGTAAAACTGGCTGAAAGGACTTTCGATAAAAAAAATAACCCGCTTAATCAATGCCAGCCCTCTTCAAGAAACATAGAAATTAGCAAGCATATTATTAGATGTTATTAATTAAATGTTCTATCTCATCTTTGCTGCACAGATCAGCAACATCTGATGTATAGATGTTATTTGCAATTTTCCAATTGTTCAGAGGCTGATATTTAGTATATTCATCCTGTGGAATCACTATAAACATTTCATCTGTTTCATATGCAAATTGTGCTTCTTCTTCAAGCATCAATTTTTCATGCATTTTTTCCCCTTTACGGGCACCAATACATTTTATTGATATATCTTCATTTTTATATCCATATTCAGGCGCGAACTTTTCAATCATAGTTTCAGCCAGATCTTTGAGCTTCACAACAGGCATCTTAAAGATGAAAATTTCACCGCCTCGCACTGATTTTGTTGCTTTAAATACAAGATCCACTGCTTGCGGAATGGTCATCATGAACCTTGTCATTTCAGGATTTGTTATTGTTATAGGGCCGCCTTTTTGTATCTGCTTTTCAAATAATGGAATCACAGATCCACGTGATCCCATTACATTTCCAAATCTGACGCATGAAAACACCGTTTTTCGATGACCTTTATAATAATTTGCATCTATTATCAATTTCTCGGCAAGCAGCTTGGTTGCGCCCATCGTATTGATGGGACTTGCTGCTTTATCCGTGCTTA
>JAWOKW010000281.1:0-8843 GCA_033854095.1 Candidatus Methanoperedens sp.
TCCTACTTCTGACCACTCATGTATTCCGCCCACGATCAGTTGGAAGATTATTATAGCTAACATAACACCAGTTATCTTGAAGAACCTTCCAAGGTTCGTCTTAAGGCTGCCTTTAATAAACAGGTAGCCAAAAAACGCAGCTAGCACTAGGCCTATCACACCCTCTACAGCAACAGACAGACTAGCTTTTGAAACAGTAGTTGAAAGGAATAATACTATCTCTGCGCCCTCCCTGAATATCATGAAAAAGGTAAGCGCAAGAACTCCAAGTGCCTGCCATTTGTTCAGAGCGCTCCCTATGCTCTGCTCGATATCCTGCCTGATATGCTTTGAAGTACGGTGCATCCACAGTAGCATTGTAGCCAGGAAGAACGCTGTTATGAAAAACATCAAACCTTCCATGAACTCGTTCCATTCTGTTTTGAGCATCTGGATCGCTATCGCAGTAGCTATACTCCCAGCCACTGCCGCTGCTATCCCGGCATATACATATTTTTTCAGTTCAAGCTTGTTGGTCTTGCCAAGATATGCAAGTATAATACCGATAACCAGTGCAGCCTCTATTCCTTCCCTTAGAGTAATTGTCAATGTTTCAAACATTATTTTTCCTCTTGTTAGGTTTACCTAATATCTTATGATACAGTAGTAGATATTAAATATTTCGGTTATCCGAATATTATATTTCTGATAACCGCAGTACTAGAAATAAAACGGATTACCTACAAGCAGGCGAAGCTATGGATAACTTAATATGAAGTATAAAGCAACGAACTTTAATTATGCCAACTGCTCAAAATACGCTACTTGATTTTAGGGGGACATAAAACTGCTACATATTTAATGCTCCCTAAAAATACGAATACGATTATTATACAGGTACAGTATTTAGTGAATGGCAAAATAAACCGTATCTAACTACCCATTTCATTTTTTTCTTCAGGCGGTTTCAGATTCCTGAAATTGAAGTAAAGAATCATATCATAAGTTATTTTAAGAGTCCCTCCAATAACGAAAGGTGAGAACGCGGTAAGTAGAAGTACCCTGCCAGCTATTGTCGGGCCGACGGATGTTGCCAATATTTTTGCCACATTTGTTGTAGATGTCGCTATTGATTTTTCTTCGGGGCTTACTACAGCTACAACGTTGGATTGTCTGGAAGGAACATCCATTTCAGACAGCAACTGACGCAGCAAAAGCAGGAGAACCGCAAGATAGAAGTTAGGCGCAAACGGAATGAGTATTAAAACGCTCATGAGCCGATTGGCACAGGCACGCAAAGATGAAAATCGCTAAGTTATAACCATATTATAGCGATTTTCATAGGAAATATGCTGGATGGGGTGTGAGTAAAAACCATGGTGTTTATCAGGCCAATTTTTTTTGCAAGTATCCCTGAGAGGTAATACGACAGCGCTTCCAGAAGTCCAGCGGCAAAAAAAATCTCAGATATGATGGTAAGTGGGGTATTGAATTTTGAGTAAAACCATAGCGACAGGATACTTGTTATTACAAAGCCGCCGCCGAGGGAATCTAATGCAAAAAGAAGAGATAGTTTTGTGATGATCTTTTTGGTTTTTTCGGTTAATGTAATTTTTTCCCCAGTAAATTTCACCTCGGATATGCTGGCATAGAGGAACGAAGCAATTATATTTAAGACAAGATAAAAAGTAAACATAAGTTTGAAGGAAAATATTCTCTCGATGCCGAAATATCCCTGCAAAAAAATCGGCAACGAACCGAGAAGTGCACCTACAGAAACCGCTAAAGTTGCTATTATGTTCCAGTAAGAGAATGCTTTTGTGCGGTTAAAATCTGAAACTGTAAACGGAAGATATGCTTGTTCCAGTGATAAGAATGGGCCAAGCTCTCTGCCACTTGGGCTGAGAAAACCAATCAGGGAAGCCAACATCAAAATTTTGGCAAAGACCCTGTAGTAGCCATAGACCTTATAAAACTAATGGATAAATTCCTGATAGCCACTGTCCTTTTTATCTTCGCCATGGGTATGTATGAGCTTTTTATTGATGATGTCTCTCTGCCCGAATGGCTCATAATCACGAATCTTCACGACCTCAAAGTAAAGCTGTGCGGTGTTATAACCCTTGTAATGGGTATTACATTCTTGGAACATCTTGTAGAATGGAGAGATCCGCTGGGGACGTTGTTTTTTTGGCATTGCAGTAGCAATAGTTTCGGCATCTTTAATAGCGTTCGGCTATTTCGGGGGAAAGGATTGATGATTTCTGCGGGCTGCTTTGTATATCTCAAATGCAATGAATATACTCGAGGCTGTTGCAGCGGAAAGCAGCCATTCCCGTGAGGAGAGGGGGACAGTCCCAAATACGCCCTGCACCTGCGGAATGTATACTATTGCAGCTTGAACCAGAATTGCGCCCATTATTGAAAGAATGGAAGTCCTGTTAGAGAGAAATCCTATATTGAAAATTGAGCGGCTGTTTGATCGACAATTGAGAACGTTGAATAGCTGGAAGAAGACGAATGTAGTAAATGCAAGCGTCTGTGCCTGCGGCTTGCCAAGCATGTAGGCGAATATTCCCAGCGTGCCCATAGCCATCATAAATCCAGTTGTAATTATGTAACCTAACATACCTTTTGTCATTATTTGCTCCCTGGGATTCCGCGGCGGCTTTTTCATGGATTCTTTTTCAATTGGCTCAACGCTGAGGGAAAGGGCTGGCGGTCCGTCAACTATTATGTTTATCCATAAAAGCTGTAATGCAGTAAGCGGGAGCGGTAAGCCTGCAAGGGTCCCTATAAAAACCGTCAGGATTGCGCCAGCATTTGTGGAAAGCTGAAATCTCAAAAACTTTTTTATGTTCTCATAAATCCCTCTTCCTTCCTCAACTGCATTCACTATGGAGGTGAAGTCATCATCGGCAAGTATCATATCCGAGGCTTCCTTAGCAACGTCTGTTCCTGTAATCCCCATTGCAATCCCGATGTCTGCCTTTTTCAGGGCTGGAGCATCGTTCACCCCGTCACCAGTCATTGCAACTACATGCCCTCGCTTTTTAAGCGACTCCACTATCCGAAGTTTATGTTCTGGAGAGACCCTGGCGAATATTATTATGTCTTCCACAATAGAGCTCAAATCATCGAGGGCATCAATCTCACTGCCTGTGAGTATCTTTACCTCAAGCCCGAGCTGTTTTGCAATGGCGGCAGCGGTAGATGGATGGTCGCCAGTTATCATTATCACTTTTATTCCTGCGCGCCTGCATTTCTGTATGTCTTCCCTTACCTCCCTGCGTGGCGGATCTATCATTCCCTGCAATCCGAGGAATATGAATCCCTTCTCTGAAAGTTCTCCAGGGGATGGCTTGTAAGCGAAGCCGAGAACGCGCAGAGCCTCACCTGCAAGCATTTCGTTGGCGTTTAGAATCTCTTCCCTCTCTTTTTCCGTGAGTCTTATTTCCTTCCCATTTATCACTACGCGGTCGCAGAGGTTCAGCACGGGATCGATTGCCCCTTTTGCGTAGGCTGTGTTCCCATTGAGCGTTACCATGTACTTACGCTCTGAGGTAAAAGGTATTTCTCCTGCTCGCGGATTTTCTTTCTCAAGTTTTTCTTTTACTAGCCCGGCTTTTGCGGCTGAGACCAATAGCGCGATTTCTGTGGGGTCGCCAAAGGGCTTTCCTTTTATGCTGGCATCGTTGCAGAGCGCCCCTGCTTTCAGGAGGAGCATGCAATTTTCCGGGTCTTTTGCAAATTTCCCTTCAGTCGAGTAACCTTCTCCACTGACCTCCACGATCTCCCTGTTCACGTACAGCTTTTTAACAGTCATCTGGTTGGAGGTGAGGGTTCCTGTTTTATCCGTGCAAATCACTGTCGTGGAGCCCAGAGTTTCTACAGAAGGCAATTTTCGTATCAGTGCGTTCTTTTTTGCCATCTTCTGTATGCCCAGGGCTGAGGTCACGGTCACGACTATAGGCAGACCCTCCGGGATGGCTGCGATCGCCAGGCTAACTGTTGTCAGGAATAGCATGAAGATTTCAATGCCCCGCAGGAAACCTGCAATGAATACAACTGCACTCACGAATGCGACAGCGTAGCCAATATGCATGCTTAGCTGCTCAAGTCTCTTCTCAAGCGGCGTACTTTCTTCTTCGGCCTGGATAAGCTCTGCAATCCTCCCTATTTCCGTGTTAGTCCCCGTGGATGTTACTACCGCAGTCCCACGCCCGTTTACAATTATCGTACCTGAGAAAAGCATGTTCCTTCGCTCTCCCATCTGCAAATTTGGCGTAAGTGAATCCAAAGTTTTCTCTATTGGTATGGATTCCCCGGTGAGAGAGGATTCCTGCGCCTGGAGGTTTGCAGTTTCTATCAATCTTGCATCAGCCGGGACTTTGTCGCCTGTTTCAAGGAATATTATGTCGCCAGGCACAAGCTTTGCAGTCTCAACCTGGGCGCGCATGCCATCCCTCAGTACTTTGGCTTTTGGGGCGGCTATCCTTCGCAGTGCCTCAATGGATGTTTGCGCTTTATACTCCTGCGTGTAGCCAAGTACGGCATTTATCAAAAGGACTGCGAATATTGCCACACTCTCAGTGTACTTATTCAGGAATATTTCGATTACAGCTGCAATCAGAAGGATGAATATCAGATAGTTCTTGAACTGCTCAAGGAAAAGCTTGATTCGTGTTTTTTTCTTTTTTTCAGGAAGCCTATTCTCTCCATATTTTGCGAGGCCAAGCTCTGCCTCTTTGCCTGTCAGCCCCTGACCGGATGTATTGAGCTCAGCAAGAACCTCGTCAGCTGTCTTTGAATAGTAGTCTGTCATATGAGGCAGTTATATTCAGTTATATTCAATCAAATATGCAATCCACCGTCAGGATAAGCAGCAATAAGAGTATTATTGTTATTTTTATCAATAGAGGGTTAATGTAATATGACTTTTTTGGATTCAGTCGCCTGTTTATTAATTCATCCACTTTATCTTTCATTATTATACGTCCCTGTTTCTGAAAATATATATTTTATCCCAGGAATCTACATATATGCTGTACAAAACCAGTAGATTATACATTACGATTTAAATGATTCCATATATTAGAGTTCATCCCAAAACTCTCCATAAGATAAGAGAAGACGCTAAGTGAAGCAAACCAATGAAAGATTTCTCTTTAATCTTATACTTGAGAGCTGATCTCTTGAAAGAAGTTATCCAGGTAAAAGCCCTTTCTACAGACCTTCTGAATTTATAATCCAGTCTCTTGAACCTTTTTTGCCTTCCCCTCTTTTTATTTTTTCTGTTTCTCTCATTTACCGATATGTTGGATTTTATACCTCTCCTTGTGTTGTAACTTCTGATATCTTCTGAATCGTAAGCACAATCACAATTTATAGATTCAGGTCACCATTTTCTCAATTCGACACTTGGGGCAATATCCTTCAACAACATGTCTATTGCCGCACACTCTTTTATAAGACCTCGAAGCCATAGACTTTCCACCAATATTCTCACACTATCTTCTTTTGCTGAATTTTCATAGACCCGTTTCAATTTTATCATGCATTTCCTTCAATTTTCGACTTTTTGATTCTGCTGCATCCATATGAATGACACAATAGCCGCCTTTTACTGACTGATGCACCCGATTACGTACTTCTTCAGCTATGCGATCCGCTTCTTCAATGGGCGTTCCTTTCTGTACATCGATATGCATCCCAATATGAACTGTTTCAGGCCCGGTATACTCGGCACGTATGTCATGAACTCCCAGCACACCATTAACTGAGCGAGCAAGGTTCTCAATAGTATTCAAGAACTCTGGACCAGGCGAGCGTCCAAGCAGAAAGCTCAGGTTTTCCCTGAATAATCCGACGGCATTATAGGCGATGATAGTAGCAACTATTATGGATGCGATCGGGTCAGCAATGTAATGACCCTGCATGATGAACAGCGTGCCGACAAGAGCTGCCAGCAAGCCCAATTCATCATTGAACAGTTCTGTTAGCTGTGCTTTTGCAGCAGCCCCCTTCTTCTTTTGTCTGAACATGTTGATAAGCGGAACCGCAGCGACTAGCATCGACACCATAAGGATTCCCAGAGCCAGCGGCAGATTCTGGTAGCTTCCGCCCTCAGGCGCAAAGAGCCTTGGAATAGATTCTTTGTAAAGTTCATAACTGGTAAATGAAATAAAGATGGTAGCAGCAACAAGGGCAGCTACGTTCTGCGCCCTGCCGTAGCCGAACATGTGTATCTCATCGGCTTCTTTGCGTGACCAGATTAACGCTACCAGGAGAAAGCTTGAGATGAAAATGTCACTCAAAGTATGGAGTGCTTCAGCAAAAAGTCCCATTACACCTGTCATGAAATAAACTATGAACTTGAATGCAAAGATAATGACGTAAATCCCAATTACTATCTGGAGGGAACGCACATCACTTTCTTGAGAAGAACTTCCTGTTTCGGTCATTTTTTTCCTGCACCGCGCTCTCATCTTATTTTTTGAGCAATGATCAACACATCGTAAAAGCTCGGTGAGGGCGACCCATCAAGTAAAGGCTCTACTTTTTCCCATGCTTCCTGTCGTTCTTTGCTCGTGTGCATCGCCATAAAAGTTTCTTCAGTTTCATGCTCTACGATTGCAGCATAATTTTTCTTCCCTCTCGTTGGTCTCAAAAGTCGCCTTGAAATGAATCCATCGAATTTCTCGTACACAGTGTTTGACCATGTAAACCATTTCTTGAACTCCTCATCTTTTCCCTTCTTGATAGATGGGAATTCAATTATATTTACAAACATAGTTTAACCTCCAAATAACAATTAAGATTACTTTCCCTTAGCTGGCAGGTCAGGTGACATATACCTTATTTTTTATGGTTCAAGCTGTCTGGGATATCCTGTCAATACCTCATTCCCTTTTTCTTTTACAACTACAGTGTCTTCAACTCGCACACCAAAATTGCCAAGATACAATCCGCAATTACCCACAGCTATGATAGTATTACCCTCAAGCGGTTTCGGTTCTTTCTCTCCGTGGAAGAAAGCATGACCCGGAGGGAGGGGCGACTCTTCGAACTCTATGCCCACGCCGTGGATGGGAGGACCGAAAATGTGCTTTTCATGCCCTGCATTTTTCAGAACTCCATGCAGCCCCTCCTCAAGTTCTCCCACCCCGATTCCAGCTTTGACCTTTGCAATGGTCGACTGTTGCGCTTTAAGGTAAAGGTCGTAAGCATCCTGCTGTTCTTTTGTGGGTTTGCCAACACTCACTGTGCGGCACATATCGGCACTGTAGCCGTTAACAATGGGATGTATATCTATCATTACAAGGTCGCCTGATTTTAGTTTCCTGTGTGATGGAAGTCCGTGGGCGATATTTGTGCGTTCCCCTGAAGAAATATAGGTTCTCCAGAACTCCTCGGCACCGGCATGACGCATGGCATATTCCGCTTCCGCCGCGACCTGGCTCTCCGTGATACCTGGCTTGACTGCTTCTATGGCTGCTTTCATGCCTGCATCAGCCACTTTTGCCGATGTTCGTATCCTCTTGATCTCTTCTTCATCCTTCACAATGCGCAATTCTGACATTATATATGTGCAGTCTTCTACTGCAACATCTTTTGGCTTAGCATGAGGATGTGTCAACATTCCCATCATAGACTGGGTGAGAAAAGTATTTTCCAGGCCTACAGTCCCTTTCTTAACTCCAAAATGTTCGAAATAATGAGCAATAGAATGAATCATTCCCACTTCATTCTCAAAACCCGTTATTTGATCGAAGTGAGCGAACTGCTTTACATCTTCGATATCAGTTTGTGGCACACCAAGACCGACTTTTCCACTCTTTGTGATCATTGCGAAGGCGCATAAACGGCCATCGCCTGTAAGATAGAACATGTTGGCAGGTTTCGTGAGCAATAATGCATCAAGCTCTGCCTCTTTCATCAAATGACTGCATTTATCAAGACGTTCCTTATATCGAGGATTTATCATTTCCTAACCTTCGATTTATTTCAGATTATTTATATTGAAATTAATTCGTAAGATTACATATAAAACCCTGTTTTTGTCGAATGTTTTCCCCTATTTATAAAATTCGAATCATTACTACTTAAGCATAATGTTATTTTCTATGATAATAATTATTTATTATAGTTTATACATGCATGCTGATGTCTGCACTCAGATAATAAACTCATGGGTCTAAAAGCTATTTTTTATTTTGGGAATAGGGAATAAACGGGAATACGAATTTACTCTTTTGTCTGAGGGTATAAATGTAACCTCAATTTACCATAACCCCGTATTTTCTTCTTTAGAACCAATCCGCTTTTCCTATCATTTTTTATTCCTCCATATGTTTTACTCTCTTTTTTATCTCGCGTTTTAATGAAAATTAATGATTATACACTTTTTTTGGTGATGAGATGCGAAGCTGCATACCCGTATACCACCGAATCTGCAAATATCTCAACCATGTGATAAGGAGCGACAGGCGACATGAAGCTAATCGATGCCACGGAAATTAATGGTATGAACGCACCAGGAATATAGAGCAACGCCGAGGAAACAAACAAGTCTAATCTCCTTTCACTTTTGATGCAAGCTAACACAATTAAAAGAACGGCGGTATAGATGACCCCTCTCAGAAGCTCAAGAGGTATCATGACCTTAAAGGATGGTATAATCAAGCCAGATGATGGCTGTGAATAATACGGTACCACAAAAGGTGACACCATCGCGCCAAAAGTGAAATATATAGGGAAAAATAAAACTGATGCCGCGATTATTCTTTTCATCCAAGATCTCCTAGTTCTTGAGCTTTTATAGCTCTTCAAGGCAGTAGTTATATCATTTCTTCCATTGGGTT
>JAWOKW010000282.1:0-2861 GCA_033854095.1 Candidatus Methanoperedens sp.
AACCGCAATTCAAGTATCACTCATGTACAAACTGGATGCCAGAGGCAGGGTATGCCCGCTGCCCCTGTTCTATACCAAGAAAAAGATAGACGAGCTAAAAACAGGCGAGGAGCTTGAGGTATTGACGGACGATGTTACAGCAAGAAACACAATTCCGCAGTGGAGCAGGGAACATGGGCATGAGATAGTGAAGGTCGAGGATTCAGGCAGCGATTTTAAAGTAATCATAAGAAAGCACTGAGCGGTTCTGTTGCTATTTTTCATAGCGTAAGGCCATTTCTATTGAAATTTATAATACAAAGGATATGTAGAGATGGGAAGCTCTCTCTCTCTCCCATCCCTGTTGCACAGGATGCGCAACTGCGATGTGTAATGGCTTCTATCACACTTGCTTCTTCGTAGCTATTCAAATATTGTAAAAGGGCTGATTTTGCTTTAAATCTCTGCATAATGGAATCAAAGAGGAATAATCTGCCTGATTTAATCGGTTTTTGGAATAATTGGACTGAATGTTGCTGATTTGTCTAATATTATATGAGTTTGAGAAGTTGTCTGGCGCATGGAGAGGTAGAAATGATAAAAATATTACCAATACTGGCACTTTCACTCATATTAGCAATGCCTGCAACCGCAGCTAATGTTACTAAAGTCGAGATTCATGGCGTAGTCTTTGACGAGAAATCAAGTACCTACAATACCACGTTGTTATGGGATGCCCAGAACTTTACAGGCTTCTATTATAACTTTAACGGGGGAAAATCAAGCGAAACTCTCAGGATCACTCAATCTGCTTCAAGCTTAAAAGCAAGCAGCAGGACCATCCAGAAGGAGAATCTGTTTTATAATACCACACTCACTGACCAGAATTATACCCTGTTCACAGAAACAGGCAAAAAGGTAATGAATGGTCTTAATTACAACAGCAGCACAAATACCTTCACAAAGAGCACTACAGGCGGCAAATATGCACAGCTTGGCTGGTTCGGCGACCGGTATGTGGCTGTTAACGGCAAAGCAAACAAATTAGCTAAACTTTTAAAAGAGCAGAAAAAAGATGAAAAGCAGACATTAAAGCTTGGTACAGTATGGGACCTCGGGGAAGGTTACAACCTTATAGTGGAAGCCCTTGATACACAAACTTCCCCAAGGCAGGCACAGCTGTCTTTTACTAAGGACGGGAGAACTCTTGACAACAAGGTGGTAAATGAAGGAGAGGTTTATACATACGTCGAGAAAAGCCTGCAGGGTGAACCCGACGTCCCTGTATTCGTTACTTATGTTGAGAGTATATTCACAGGTGCTGAGGGCATGTCTGCTTTTGTCCAGCTCAGGTATACTTGGCTGATTTCTAATAATGTGCTTGAAATAAAGACAGGAGATAAATTCGGTGTATTCGAGGTAAAAAACGCGAATGAAAATTATCTGTTCCTTTATAACAAGGACACACCGATAAGCCTGAATCAAAACACGGTTATTGATCTGTATAAAGATATAAAGATAAGGGTAGCAGATAGTGATACCGCCCTTCGGTTCTATCCGATTGTTGAAAAGACCTCACCTGGTAAGTACGAGGTCAGGGGAGGCGTATACGACCAGAGTAAATACAAAGCTCTTGTCTGGGATGCCCAGAGATTCCCCGGTTTCTGGTATGCCCTTAACGGGGGAAAATCAAGTGAAAATCTTGCCATAGATCAACCGACATCAACCCTGACAAGTGGAAACAGGACTATCGGGAAAGAAAAGCTCCTGTACCGTACTTCGCTCACAAACCAAAACTACACCTTATTCACTGAAAAAGGCAGGAAAGTGGAGAACGGTCTTGAGTACAACAGCTCAACTAAAACTTTTACAAAAAATACTGTCGGAGGTTATTATGCCCGTCTGGGATGGTTCGGGGACCTGTATGTGGCTGTTAACGGCAAGGCAAATAAATTAGCCAGGCTGCTGAAGGAACAGAAAAAAGATGAAAAGCAGACACTAAAACTCGGCGCAAGCTGGGATCTCGGGGAAGGCTACAACCTTACAGTAGATGTCCTTGATACACAAATTTCCCCGAGGCAGGCACGGCTTTCTCTTACTAAAGACGGAAAAACTCTTGACAATAAGGTAGTGAATGAGGGGGAGGTTTATACATACATCGAGAAAAGCCTGCAGGGTGAACCCGACGTCCCTGTATTCGTTACTTATGTTGAGAACATATTCACAGGTGCTGAGGGCATGTCTACCTTTGTCCAGCTCAGGTACACATGGCTTATCTCCATGAATGTGCTTGAAATAAAGACAGGAGATAAATTCGGTGTATTCGAGGCAAAAGACGCAAATGAAAATTACCTGCTTCTCTACAATAAAGACACCTCCATAAGCCTTGACCAGAATACAGTACAGCCGCTGTATGGAGAGCTGAAGTTCAAAGTAGCGGACAGTGCAACTGCTCTGCGGTTCTATCCTTTTATAGAGCCTACGATCAGGGAAGCAGCCCGAATAGAATTGAAAGCAGCAAACGCTGTAACAACTGTGCCGACCATTACTGCGCCAGTCCCATCATCCATATCAACACCTTCTTTGGTGCAAGCAGCCGCGCCTGCAATACAGGCAACAGCATCGAAAATGCCAGAGAATACAGCAGATCCAAGGCAATGGGATTGGATATTTTTCGCAATAGCGGGTCTTGTTATTACTGGATACCTTGTTTTGAGGAGAGGTTAAACATCTCCCCTTCTCTTTTTGTGGCTGGAATATCAGTATAATCGTTCACTTCACCACTTTTACGCAGGTCGGAAATATCGGAGGGAGAAGGGCAAGATAGCGGGCATCTTCTCTTTTGGCCACGACACCGGTGTGATAGTCGGTCCAACTCTTGG
>JAWOKW010000283.1:0-4052 GCA_033854095.1 Candidatus Methanoperedens sp.
TGGAACAAATTAAAAGATAAAAATATTTATCATGAAGATCTGGTTGAACTCATTAATAAGGAGCTAAAAAATCAATGAAATTCTCAAATATCACAGGATACACTATAGGTTCAGATGAACTGATAGGTTGTTTAGGTATCCCGAAAGCAAGGAGTTTTAGCCTTGAAACTCTTTTGGATAGTGGTAAAAGCAAAGAATTTTTTAACGAACTAACCGAGAAAACTCTCAAAATAGTAGCTCATTATGGTACTGAGCCACCTCAATCAAATTTCGTTAGTGTAACAACTTTTTTTAATCCTGTTGCCCCTTTTAATAAAATTAAAGGCGCAATTCTTGGTGTTGATATACTCAAACCTAGCAAGGGATATTCACGTCTTACTGAAATAGAAAATGAACTAAAAGATGAAGTTAATAGAGATGTAAAAATATATGACATAAACCCCATAATATCAATCGTAGATGAATATCTTCGTAATTTCCCACTTTACCCAGGTTATAGATTTTTTGAAGCGAACTCGGAATATTCAAGCCTCCAAATACATGGACATGAAAAATATCACATTAAAAAAGCAATTGAATCTGGGAGCGGTATTAGATGCTATGCAACGTTATCAATAGGAGTTTCTAATAAAGATTGTCGTTTAATTATGGAAGATTCAGGGTATCTAGAATATGAAAAAGAAATAGATGAACTCATGAAATCAAGTGCAAAAAGCATATTAGCCGTTGAAAAACTCGAACGTTATCTCAATGCTGACATAACCTATGATGAGATCTTTTTATTAAGTACCTTTTCAGATGAAATAAAAATGGACGATAATTGCATCTTTCGTAAAGGCAACGGATTTATTCCAGTTTGGTCACAATGCCAATTTATTTATGCAAATCCACCTAAGGGAATCTGTCCTGCTGGATTTGATATACATGAACTCGAAGAAATTTCATTTGAAAAATGGAAAAAAGCCATTAAAAGTTAGTAACACTCTAAAAAAATCACTATTTAAAAAACCGAATATAAACATTGAGATTAATCTCTCTATACATCCAACAACTTCAATATCCTTATTCCCAGCTCGATGCATTCCATTTTGTCTTTAACTCTTTGAAGGTCTGCTTCGTTCTCAAGGCTCGTCGCAAGTGCCTGTAGCTTGTTCTTTATTAATGCGCTCATTTGAGAGTAATCCGCAACTCCTTCCTTTTTCAAAGGGAATTCAGGAAATCTTTTTATATCCGATTCTATTCTTAATTCCTGTTTTTTTTCCTGTTTTTTTTCTTGATGTTCCTGAAAATCACATACTGGGCAGACAACTATTCCCTGGTATCTGAACATGGGGGCTCCGCATTCATGATGATTTGCAAGCATTGTTCCGCCTTTTTCAAGGAGCTTTGTTATCATCTGTATCTTCCTGTCCTCATCTATTTCTGGCATCCTGTATCACCGAAAGTCTTTTCATGCAATAGTCTGATTATGGACGGCTTGTTTTATAAAAGTAGCCCGGAGCGATTATCGTGCCTGAAGATTCAACTGAAGTGATAAGACAATGTATTGATGTACTTGACAGGATTGCCAATGATGATTCTGTCCCGAGGAACATCAGGCGTACAGCAGATAGTATGAAAAACGTGCTTTCGAATGAAAAAGAGCCCCCGTCAGTGAGAGCAGCAATGGTGATTTCTAAGCTTGATGAGATTGGCAATGACCCTAATGTGCCCATTCATACAAGGACCTTGATATGGGGGCTTTCAAGTCAGCTCGAGACTGTTCCTGTAGACAGATAAAAACGACCTACCCCTTTATTTCATCTGGAATTCTACCGCTTATCTGCTTATTCGTCGCACGATTTTAATTGCATAATTTTAATTACATGATTTTAATTTAAATCAAAAAGAGAAATATTTATATATAGTCAGATACAAAGTATGACATATCGGTTGTGTGTTATACAATCTATCAAGCAAAAATCGGTTTTTATGTTTCCAGACGAAATCATGGGGTTGGTCTTTCAGTTGAAACAAAGGGGTTTTCTGGCAATGAGCAATACAAATATGCAAAACAGCAGAGAGCAAAAAATAAAAAAAGCAATGTGCTTCGTAAGTTTGTAAAACAAACATAACTAAATATTTTATATTCCAGCGGAAATAGAGGGGTCTCTACCAAAAGTCTTAATACCTTTCCTTCCATTGGAATGTATAAAAGGAGGGACGAAGGATTGGAAACCGCAAACTCGACAATAAAAGGAATATTTGAGGACATGCTTACGATAGTGAATATCTTTGAGAACAGAGAAGTGCTGAGATCAACATATACCCCAGATTATCTTCCTCATAGAAATGACCAGGTAAAAGCGCTGGCGACGATTTTGGTCTCAGCGCTTAAAGGTGAGACGCCGTCCAATATCCTGGTCTATGGAAAAACAGGCACGGGCAAAACTGCTGTGGCAAAGCATGTTGGGCTTGAGCTTGAAAGGACAGGTGAGGTTTATGGAGTGCCGTGTGTTGTGACCTACATAAACTGTGAGGTCGTAGATACCCAGTACCGTTTGCTTGCATCCCTTGCAAGATTTTTTGATAAGGAAATCCCAATGACTGGATGGCCAACCGACCAGGTATATACAGAGTTTAAAAATGCGTTAGATTCCAGCAGACGCATCGTAATAATAATACTTGATGAAGTGGACAAGCTCATAAACAAAGGCGACGAAGTGCTCTATAATCTGACACGGATTAATGCTGATCTTAAAAAAGCAAAGGTCAGCCTGATCGGGATAACGAACGACCTGAAATTCACAGAATTCCTTGATCCAAGAGTGAAAAGCTCACTTGGAGAGGAAGAAATAATATTCCCTCCATATGATGCGAACCAGATAAGAGATATCCTGCAGGAAAGAGCAAAGATTGCATTCAAGCCAGGTGTGCTGGAAGAGACCGTGATACCGCTGTGTGCAGCATATGCGGCGCAGGAGCATGGTGATGCCAGAAGGGCACTTGATCTGCTGCGGGTATCAGGTGAACTTGCAGAGCGTGCAAAGTCTCCAAAGGTTCTCGAAACCCATGTGAAACAGGCTCAGGAGAAAATAGAGACAGACAGGATAGTGGAAGTGGTCAAGACATTGCCAAGCCAGTCAAAGCTTGTTCTACTGAGTGCTGTGCTGCTCAACAATAAAAGCAATGGTAATATCACAACAGGAGAAGCGTACAATATTTACAAGCAGATGTGCAGGATAATAGGAATCGATGTGCTGACGCAGCGCAGGGTGACGGACCTGATATCAGAGCTTGATATGCTCGGCATCCTGAACGCCACCGTGATAAGCAAGGGAAGATATGGGCGGACTAAAGAGATTTCATTAAGTGTACCTACTGATAATACAAGAAAAGTGCTTTTCGAAGATTACAGGTTAAAGCCGCTTGAGGGGTATCAGCCCCCCTGCCAGACAAAGTTATATGCCTAAAAGCTCTAAAAGCTTTCTTGGAATAATTGAGACGTATCCAAGCAATGGCACACGGTAGAAGCGTGCAACTCCAATGACCCATTCTTTTTTCACAGGCCGAATTATTCTTCCCTGTATATCATACAGAGCCTGCTGGTCAAATCCTCTGTTGTTGTCTCCTTTTGTAATATAGCCTGCATCAAGGGCGGGCGGTCCGCCGTCCCACATCGGCTCTCCTTTCTCGACATAATACATGGCGCGGTGTATAATTGGTGGCGTGACCCCTTCTATTCCATTTGGTTTGTATAAAATCACATCGCCGTAGTTATCAAAGGACTTATAACCGTTCTGTTCTCCTTCTGAGTATGTTATTATCTGGGTGCGGTCGATGCTCTGGACAAAGATGATATCTCCTATCTCGATATGCGGTTCCATGCTGCCGCTTTCTACAGCGACCATGGGCGCCCACAGCCCAAGGGTGATGTAGGATATTGAAGCGAAAATCGCCACGACTATGACTACAAAGAGAATATCCCGCAAAAATCCTACTAAAGGTTTTTCACTTTCTTTGAATGATTTTATTTTTTCTTTTATATCCATAAACTGATTTCTAACATCAGA
>JAWOKW010000284.1:0-8206 GCA_033854095.1 Candidatus Methanoperedens sp.
TCCGGGTATTTCCGTGGTCTTGACTGTTGGCTATCCAGAACAGCAGCGCTCGGTTCTGGATTCCTACCTTCTTTTGTCCTGAGTTCAGTTCTCAAACTGGCATTAATACATTCCCAGATCCCATTAACACGCCAGAGGCGGAAGTAATGGTAAACAACTTCCACGGTGGAAAGTCATGCGGCAGCATTCGCCATGCACAACCTGAACGCAGCAAATAGAAGATGGCGTTCAATATCTCTCGGTAGGGATGTTCACGCTTTCTACCTCGTTTTGTTTTTGGCTTTGGAATGCAATGATCTACCTTTTGCCACTCTGCATCTGTTAAATCAGTCTGGTATGGTTTCCTTTTGCTTTGTTCTGCCATATCAAAACAATCTATCTGTCATACTATATCTAATTTTCAGACACGCTCTTACACTATTCCCAGATGTTGCATCTGTGAACTCTTCTTTATGGTCTGCATCTGAAGAGCCGATGAATTTGTTCCAATACTTTTTTATTTGATTAACTACATCAAATTCCATTGTTCATTCCTTCTTTGTAGTTTTGTTAATATAATAATGAAGGGATGAACACTATATATTTTACTGTAAACGTAAAAACAGTTAAGCTTAAATGCCTATCTTATGGATTGGTAACCACCTATCATACTCCATCAAACCTGCTTTCCACTGACAACCTGTGCGAAGAATATAGAAAATAGCAGTCATTATTTACAAAAATCGAGGCGCAGTTAAAATGGCAAAGCCAAACGGTGTGAAAAGTGATATCGGAAATCTTCAAGGTCGAATGCAAAGCATCCTTTTTCTCTAAAAGCTTCTTTCCCTTCAATAATTTTTGCAATAACGCCGTATCGCTCTTTGCGCTCTGGATTTTGCCATTTCACCAGCGTAGCTTTGCGCTTTAATTCAGATAAAATCTTTCCAGTCTCTTTTCCTATTTTTTTATAAGATGGCAGCAGATCGAAAATAAACTCCTTCAAAACAAATGCTTCGAATTTTTTTCCAAAAAAACTCGAAAACAATTCATTTTCAGGACTGAAAACTCCTCTTTCAATTTCTTCTCTATATTTGAATACGAAATTGAACCAGAAATCAAAAACATGATCCTTTATCAGGTACAATCCTTTTTTGGGATTTCCGATTACAGAGACCTGTCTTTCTATAAATCCCAGGCGGAGAAGGTTCTCAAGGTAAGGATATATTTCCCTGGCGCCAATGCCCGTGAAGTTGGCTATTTCTGTAGGTTTCGTATTGCCGTAAGCTATGGCGTTGAGAATGGAAAAATAGGTCTTAAGCTCTTTAAATTCCTGAGAGATTATAAAGTAAGGCTCCCTGTAGAAATAACCGTGCTTGCTGAAAAACTCTTTCTCAATGAAATCTTTGAAGCTTTTGTATTCTGAAGCCTTGATCAGATACTCAGGCACTCCTCCTATGGACATGTACAGCCCAAGCGCTTCCTGGAAAGGCATATTGAGAAACTCTGTAGCATAATTAAAAGAAAGCCCTTCTAAAAGTATATCCCTGCTTCGCCTGCCGTAAAGAGGGGAAGCATAAGATAGCACCATTTCGCTCATGAGTCCCAGCATCGAGCCTGAAAGCAAAAGGCAGATGTTCGAAGCTGCAAAAGAGGTAACCAAAAAGCTGATCCCAATCCTTTGTTTCCAAGGTTTTAAGCAGACTGTCGCCAGTGAATTCTGCGATTTTTTCCTTTAGTCCATTTATCTGTATCTGGGGCGATGTATCTTCTGCAATGTAAAATATCCCTTTCTTTCCTGATATGAATTCTGACAGCAACCTTGTCTTGCCTATTCTCCTTCTCCCGTATAGTATTATCAGCCTTCCACCCGGTTTATTCCATTCGTCTTCCAGTAAAGAAATCTCTCGCTGGCGGTCTATAAATTTACTAATCATAATTAGTACTAATTTGAATTAGTATAATATAAAATCTTTCACATCGATGCCCATTATTTTCCCCGTCTCTACCAGCTTTTTTGTGATATCCACATCTTCCCTGCTCGGCGCGGGATCGCCTGATGGGTGATTATGCGTAACAATGATATGCGCCTCTTTTAGCTCTACTCTAAAATAGGTACTGGACGGAACCGTTAGATGCCCAGGACGGGATCCGAACCCGCGACCTCCAGATTTCTCAGGAGACAAGCGCCTCTTCAAATATACCCTATGAGTCTGGCGCCCTAACCAACTAGGCCACCTGGGCACAAACCTACCTACATGCCAAAGTGATATTAAAATATATCGTCTCTTTTTAATGATGTATATCTCAGAAGAGTCTGATGATACATCCATATTGTATGTGATTTTAAAAAATAATATATCTCTTCAGAAATGTCTTTACTTCTTAATTTTTTAATTATTGCAGGAATATCCAGCTCTAATGGGCAGTTCTGCCTGCATCTACCGCAGGTCAGGCAGAATTCGAGCTTATCACTCCTTTCATTGTTATAAATCGAATAATAGGCTATGCCCTTTCCGCCAAGGTAATTATCTTCGGCAAATTCATTGCCAATGGTGTTGTACATGGGGCAGTGGAGCAGGCAGTTCCCACACCCAACGCAGTACAGCAGTTCCTTAAACCCATTCCTTGCGAGTTCGCTCCTCTTGTTATCCACTAATATTAACGTAATTTCAGAAGGGTAATGCACCCCCTTAATAAATTTCTTCTCTACGTCAGCGGTTTTGCTTATGCCGCTTATTATTTCAACGAACGAAGGTATTATCGAGCCTGTAGCATTGTAGCTCACGATTTTTATCATGTTGATAGCAGCTTCGATATCAGGATAGACCTTATCAATTGAGGTCACAACGATGTGTTTATCCTTACGCATGACCTCATAGATATTCCCTTCATTATGTGTTATCACAATAGAGCCTTCCTCTGCCGTTATGGCGTTCGCCCCTGTAATGCCTATTTTTGCATTTTTGATGTTTGAAATCACATCCTCTTTTACTATCTTTACGATTTCTTCAGGGTTTTCTTTTACAGATATATTATAGTATTTTGAAATTCCCTTTGCTATATCCTTTGCAGAAAGATGGGTTACAGGTCCTGTTGGATGGGATGGCTTTGCATTCAATATTTGTAAAATCCTATCTCCAATATCGGTCTCAACCACATTAAATCCTTTTTTCAAAAGCTCTTTTGTTAATCCAAGTTCCTTGGTCACATTGGATTTGGATTTTACGATGAGTTTTTCACTTCCGATTTCATTCAGGACAATGTCAACTGCATCCTGCTTTTGTTCTGCAAGATAGACTTTTATCCCGTTCTTCCGAAGGTTGTCGATAGCTTTTTTAAGAAGTTCTTCATTCCCCACACAGAGTTCCCTTGCGGCTCTGAGCCTTTTTTTCCTTTCAGCTATATCGCTGATGCGATTCAGATTTTGCCTTTCCTTAACGGAATTAAAGGCTTTTCGGAGGGCTAAGACTTCTTCATAGTTCATGATGCCTGTGAATGTGAAGTAATTATATCGGTAACTTATAACACCGTGCTCTTCCTCAGCCAGTCGATATCGCTCTGGTAAAGCTCACGCAGATCCCGCAGTCCAAGGCGCAGCATCGCAACCCGGCTCACCCCAAGACCCCATGCGAGCACAGGATGCTTGATTCCAAGAGGCAAAGTAACCTCTTTCCTGAACACGCCTGCTCCGCCCAGTTCGACCCATTTGCCTCTGCTCTCTATATAAACTTCAGGTTCAACGCTCGGCTCTGTATAAGGGAAATATCCTGGTCTGAAGCGCACCTCGTCAAATCCCATCCTGTGATAGAATTCGGTCAGGCACCCAAGCAGGTTCTTGAAACTTACACCTTTATCCATCACAACGCCTTCAAGCTGTTCAAATTCAGGCGTATGCGTCGGGTCAATGGCTTCTCGCCTGTACGCCCTGTCGATGCAGAAAGCCTTCACAGGCGGCTCTGGATGGTCAGCAAGATACTGTATCGTGACAGCAGTTGTATGCGTCCTGAGCACCTGTTTGCGTGCGATGTTTTCGCTCCACCTGCCTCCCCATCCTGTTGATATGCCTCCCCCATTTTCATGCATTTCTTTTACAGCTTCGACATACTTTTCTGGAAGGTCGCATTCAGTGTCAAGGTGAAAAGTATCCTGCATCTCCCGTGCAGGATGGTCCTGCGGCTGGAAAAGGGCATCGAAGTTCCAGAACGAGCTCTGCACTATATCGCCTTTGATTTCTGTGAATCCCATCTCAAGGAAAATCGAGCGCATCTCATTGATGAGGCGCTGGTATGGATGGAGCTTTGCGCCGTAAACAGGCTTTATGGGCGTATGGATGTTATAAGGGCGGATGCGGGCTGTTTTCCACGAGCCGCTTTTGATTATCGTGGGTGTGAGCTGGGCTATTTCATCTTCTATAGTAAGACCTGCTGATGCTGCGGCTTTTCCCCTGTCTGTGAGCGATATGATACGGGTCTTTTTCTCTGTTTTTTCAACAAGGTTCCTTTTCATCAGCTCCCTGACAGCATCCCAGATTTTAGAAGAAGAACCTTTTTTGAGTTCTTCAAGTATTTTTTCATCTTCTCCGCTCTTCGCTTTTCCAGAAGGGATTATCATATCCCTTTCAATTCTAGCCCAGTTCTTCTTGCGAAGCCAGCCAAGAGCGATTCCCGCCATTTGAGGAGGGAATTTCTTCTTCAAATCAGAAAGTGAAATAGGCGCTGTGAGTGATTCGATTATCTGGCGCTCAGGCAGACCGCTCTTTGCATACTGCTCGCCTTCTTTTGTGAGCGAATATACCGCTGTTATCGTTTCTGTGACTTCGCACATGCCCTTTTCGGCAAGAAGGAAAGCTGCCTGCGTGGCAGTTTCAATGCTCAGTTCTGATACCCGCGCAAGCTCATCAGGAGAAATCCTGTCTTTTTTTGTAAGTGCCTGCAAAACACGTTTTTCATTGTTGGTGAGGGAATATTCTTTTGAGGGCGTCATAACACGGCATTATAATGAATTGCACGATATTTAATGGTTGCTGAGTGTAAAAGAAAAATTTTTGTGATAGAAATCTATAATAGCAGAAGAAGTTATTATTAATATGAAATGGAGGTTTGAGTATTATTCAGAAGCTATTGTATCCTTCATGGAAAGACATAGTCGTATTTTCCCCTCGCGGCGCGGTGCCGAAGAAGTTATTGGAAACAGATATACTGGTAGTGGTGCTCGTTGGAATGGAGGCAGGTCAGAAAATTGCGCCGCATTCTGCCCCTGCTACCGTGTTCCACATTCTTGAAGGAACAGGCTGGTTTATTATTAATGATAATCGCCTGGAAGCCAGCCCGGGAGCTACGGTGATTGTTCCAGATGGCGGAACACGCGCTGTTGAGGCAAAAACAAAAATGGTCTTTCTGGGAGCACAGGCTGGCAAGATGTAGCTTTGTTATGAAACCTTCCTTAAAAATAGGGTTCGGCTTTGGTGTAACTTCCGGAATAATAACGACGCTTGGATTAATTGTTGGTCTACAGGCGGGCACACATTCAAGGGTCGTGGTTATTGGAGGTATATTGACAATAGCAATTGCTGATGCATTCTCCGATGCACTGGGGGTTCATGTCTCTGAAGAATCTGTGGAAAAGCGGCCTGAAAAGGATGTATGGCTATCTACATTTTCATCTTTTGTTGCGAAATTTATTTTCGCAATGGCTTTCATTATACCCATCCTGTTATTTCAGCTTACGACTGCGGTTATAATAAGCGTGGTATGGGGTCTCTCTGTTTTGGCGATATTTAGCTTTTACATTGCAAAAGTTCAGGAAGCAAAACCCTGGAAGGTAATAGTAAAACATCTGCTGATCGCAGTGATAGTCATAGTTGCCACACAATTTACAGGCAACTGGATTGAGAAAACTTTTGGAGGCTGTATCTAAATGAAAAATGGAGCTTTTCGAAGATTCAAAGGATTACGATACTCTCTGAATCCTGAAGAGATCGCTTATCATTTCTTTCGGCGCTCCATGGGCTGGTGTGTTAATATCCGTGCTCAATCCCATCATATATGCTGCAAGTACAACGATGTCGTCAACTTTCATATCGAGTTTGAGTTCATCCCTGCCGTCAAGAAGATTGCGCCGGCAGAATGGGCATCCGCTGAGCAATACCTCTGCATCTGTTTCCAAGGCGTCCCTCACACGATCTTTAGCAACATTCAGCGCAAGATCGGGCAGACCTGCCTTTACTCCTCCGCCTGCACCGCAACATCGCTGTTCATTGCGATTCCTTCTCATTTCGACAAGCCTGACACCAGGCATGCTTTTTAGTACTTCTCTTGGTTCCTCGAATACGCCAATATGTCTCCCCAGGTGGCACGGGTCGTGGAAGGTAATTGTTTTTTCAAACCTTTTTTCCCATCTGATCTTTCCTGCTGCAAGCTGTTCAGCAAGGAACTGGGAGATATGGAGCGATTCAAATGGCAGTTTTCCGCCATAGGCGCGAAGCCAATCTATATTTGCCGTTCTGAAACAGCCCGCACATGAATACACCACTTTCTTTGCACCCAGCGCTCTTAATGCCTCGACGTTGTGCAATGCCGCAAGCCTCGGGACATCATTGATATGCTGCTGTCCTGTCCTGATGATGGCAGAGCTGCAGCACCATTCATCCTCCCCCAGTAGCATGAAAGGAACGTTCAGTTTGTTCAGAATTCGTGCAGTGTTGACGCATATCGCATGCTGGTTGTATCCGGCTGTGCAGCCGGCGAAATATGCAATATCTGATTTCTCAGCAACCCTGATATCTGGCGTAATCCAGGCAAGACGATCCTTTTGCGACTTAAAATATGGATTATGTTCTTCTCCTATTGTTTTGGGGAAAAGACTCTGTTTGCCATAAGGGCCGTTTCCTCTTTTGACAAGATTTGCACGGTTTGCTTCCCACATCTCTATAGTATCAAGACCAGATGGGCACACAGTGCCGCACATGCCGCAGATAGTGCAGTTGTATAGATCTTCTGCATATTTCTTTATTTCTTTTTCTGGAATCACATCCGGCCCTAAAAGTTTTGCACGATATCCATAGCTTCTGGTAACCCAGTCCCTCCATCGAATTATTTTGTCCCTGGGTTCGATAGCTCTATCGTAATTTCTTCCTTCGTATGTAGGGCAATACTTCACGCATTCCCCGCACCGTGTGCAGGCATCGTAATTCATCAAATGTATGGGTGAGAAATTTTCCAGAGAAATCACAGGCTTATTTTTTGGCATGTTTATCCCTTATTATAATTCTCCCCCCAATCACGAATTTTTCCAGGAATTCTCTATAATTTTCTGTTCTATTTCATACCGGATTGCTCTTTGCCTGAGCCTTTCAGACAGTATCTATATAGAACTAAAGTGTTTTCTCAAGATTTTGAGGAATAATTTCTATATGATCGATTTTTTTAAACATAATACCTGATAATAGGAATATTCAAATCATTTTCTTTCCATTTTCATATACATGGATGCATGTTGCCGGGCAGTCCTCCGCCGCTTCCATATTGCAGATCACATCATCCATTTCTCTTTCTTCGTTCTCGCCTATTTTTTTTGAGCCCTTTAGATGAGAAAAACCATCAGGAGCCATCTCCCAGAATTCGGGGCAGACATTAACACAATTTTCACATGCTATGCACAGCGGTCTTTCAATCTCAACTTTAAATTTTGCCATGACACCATCCTGTTTATACTTGATTTATTCGATGCCTTTGAGTTTCAAATACTCTCCAACCAATAAAGATGCAGGATACAGAACCTCTTCTTCATTCTTTGCATGCGATATCAGTTTATTGGCAAAGTGAACATATTCCATTTTCTTTTCTTTCTTTGCTGCCTCGATGAAGATATTGAGTGAAGCAATGATAGCTTTATGCTCGTTCAGCATCTCCTGAAGTTCAGATTTCAACCTATCTGTCATTGTGAGAACATTTTTCATATCAGAGGTGACTTTTCCTTCAGCAAGAGGCAATAATATTCCAAGAGGGGGCATTGCATATTCTTCCTCTTTCACAAAATGTGGATGCAGTACTTTTGCAATAGCTTTTGCAGATTCTCCTATCTTTCCCTTCACTTGAGTTGCTCGTGCAAGTTCGGCATGAAGCTCCTCGTGTTCTGATTTCAGCGATGGGGGTATCATGAATTCCAATTCTAACCTCTCCTTTATCATATTATTGAAAGATATTGCTACTTAAACATTCCGCCTGTG
>JAWOKW010000285.1:0-3023 GCA_033854095.1 Candidatus Methanoperedens sp.
ATCAGCTGAGGGCCTGAGATATGTTCTATTGCCTGCAACTGACGAGGTTTTAATTCTGAAAGCAGAGAATCTAACGATTTCGGCATGAATACCACCTTTTTAATTCCGTTGATTGAATATCCACCACTTATAAAATTATAAGGCTATTGGTCAAATTGACTTTGCAGTTAAAGTTGCCAATCAATCCGTTTGCAGTGCAGCGATTATTTCCTGATCAGTTCAAGCTGTGAATACCTTCACGCAGCTTGCAAAAGATACTTAAGCAAACAAACCGAAAGTTGTTGCAGCGCACCTTAATAAATAGCAGAGAAATATGCGGATTGGTAAAAATTGGAAGGACAGTTTTGATGGAACTATCTGATAGAATAGGCAAACGATGGAGGGAACGCGTAGATAAGGTCAAAGAATACGAGCATGTTGGGGACGAAGTTTTGGAAGGGTCCACACCACCGTTTTTTTCCGGGGTTGGCTATCAGGAATATCAAGGAGCCCAGGAATTAAAGCAGATGCTGTTAAAAAAACATGTGGGAAAGACGATAGAAAAGATAATACCCGGGAATGAACTCAAAACTAAAAAAGGGATATGCTATCAAATAAAAAACCAGAACAGGATAAACCTTAAAACGATAAATCCCGACAAGGCGAGAGAAAAAATTCTGTCGGATTTGAAATTGATTCATGGAATAGGGGAAGTAACAGAGAAAATCCTGAAAAAAGGAGGATACAAAACAATAGAGGACCTTATCGAACATCCCCGCTTTAGCTCAGAAGCCTTGAGATTTTTAGAACCTTTAAATAAATGCGATATCTGCCGGATTGCTGATTTGATAGGCAGCAGATTTTCAAGATCTCACAGATTAGCCCTGTATCCATCGGCTTTTCATGAAAAAGAGGATTTTCTTATTCTGGATATAGAAACTCTGGGTCTTTTCGGAATGCCTATCATATTGTTCGGGGCAGCGCAAATCCGAGGCGATGATCTCGTAATAAATCAATATTTCTTGCGCAGCATAAAAGAGGAGCCTGCTGCTTTGGCAGGATTTCTGTCCCATGCAGGGGAAAATTGCGCTTTCATAACATTCAATGGCCGCACCTTTGATATACCTTATATCAAGGAGAGGCTGGCATACTATGGGATGAAAGGAAACCTTGAAAAAACGCACTTTGATATGCTTCACTTTTCAAGGAGTGCATGGAAAGAGCAAGTGCCTAACTGCAAACTGACCACATTAGAGAAACATTTGCTTGGCATTGAAAGAAAAGACGATGTCCCAAGCGCATTAGTTCCAGAATTCTATGAAGCATACATGAGAACCGGAAATGCGGGGCCGTTGATTCCAATAATTGAGCATAATAAGCAGGATTTGGTTACTCTTGCAAATATTTTCTCAAAGCTTCATGAGGAATGGGAATAATGGTAAAAAATTTGGTGGATGCGCTCAAGAGGGACTATAGATAAAGGCTACATAAAACAAATAAGGTGCGGGCTGTTTGCAATTATACAGGCGCAAATGACAGGGAAAGCATCTGCAGTTGAAAAATCATCCTATGATTGAGCGGAGATTGAAAAATATGTAGTTCGTCCTCTGCTATATCCTTTTTCTCCAGGTTTAAATACCTGCTTTTATAAGTCACATATCCCGTACTTAAATATACATGGCTTGATAGCGTTTTTTCCCTCGATGAACACACCCAGCCTCTTTATTGCAAGATATTTTTCCTTTCTATCCAGCTTTGCGCTCTCAAGCGAATCATGCAGTATCTTTATTGAATCATCATATACTTCTCTCTCAACAGGATATGGAAAACCATCCTTGCCTCCGTGCGTGAAACTGTATTTCACAGGATCGCGCCAGCTCGGCTTACTGCCGTATACAAGGTCCGAGATAAGCGCCAGTGCCCTTATCTTTTTTGGCCCCATGCCTTCAAGAGAGATGAGTTCCTCGTAGTTTTTTGGCTGAAGTTCGTATGCTCTTTTCAGTACTTCCATTCCTCGCTCGCTGATATCTATATCCAGCACGACATGGCGTGATGGAAGCGCGAATGCCTCTTCAAAATCAACAAGCATCCTTTGTTTGGTAAAGTATTTTCTAAGATGCGCCGGGTTATCTTTTACAAGGTCAAGGCTTATATTGCGTGCAAGCCCGCTTTCTTGAGCTGTCATATCCAGAACCAAGTCTTCTTTTCTGTCGCAGCATATTTCATGAGGCTCTATAAAACCCGCAGAATCTGAAATCCACTGGTAGCGCCTGGCATACTCATTGTTCATACCCTGCTGAACCACTGCCCAGTCGCCATTTTCAGTGAAGAAAAAACAGTGATGGTACAACTGATAACCGTCCTGAATACATGAGTTATCAACTTTGGCTGCCATTTTGCTTGCATACTTCAGCCTCGATATCGCATCAGATGTAAGTGAAAAGATTTCACAGGTCTTTTCTATCTCAGCAGGTGCTTTTCTTGATGTCGCACCTTTTCCGCCTGCAACAGCTATGCCGTGCTCTTGAGGTGACAGTGCAACCTTAAGCGCGCCACATGTCGTCGTGGTTGTTCCTGACGAATGCCAATCGAATCCGAGAACGCAGGAGAAAGCCTGAAACCAGCAGGGATCGGCTATGCGCTTTAAAAATTCCTTCTGGCCGTACTCATAAACTATTGATTCTGTAACGCAGCGGGCTAACTTTACCATCCTCTCGAACAGCCACTTTGGCGCATTTCCATTGTGCAAAGGCAAGTGTACAGTGCCGGTACGCATGCACAGTTGTTTGCCCCTGCTTTATTAAAGGTATTTGAAGCGGGGTGAAAATAATCGTGATTCCGCTGTGTGCCTTGCGCTGTTTTGAGTCTTCCAAATCCTCCAAATGCCTGCTGATCTCTATGCGTTTTTCAAAGAAGGGATTATTATAAAGTTACTCCACATCCCATAGATAGTTTTCAGGTAAATCATAATGTATATCATACCGCTCCTGGCGATCGCGCTATATTTGATCTCAGAATACTTACATCGTTCCCTTTCCTCAGCG
>JAWOKW010000286.1:0-3539 GCA_033854095.1 Candidatus Methanoperedens sp.
TATCATATTTCATGTCGATCTCGCACTGCCCTGCTGTTGCGACCTCATGGTGGTGCGCATCGCATATTATACCAAAGTAATCATAGAGTTCGCCTGTTATCTCATTCCTCAGATCCACCAGCGTATCCTGTGGCGGCGCAGGATAATAGCCTTCCTTGAACCTGATAGGATGGTTGATACCGCTTGTGTGCGACCACGGCGCTTCTTTGGACTGTATCTCATACCCAGTACCAGACCAGGCGTCGCGAGCAGTTGAAAAGCTTGGGAGAAGTTTGAATGAATCAAAAACAAAGAATTCAAGTTCAGGTCCCCAGTATGACAGGTCAAATCCTGCATCCTTCACAGCCTCTTCAGCCTTCTGGGCTATATACCGCGGGTCGCGTGTGAAACGCGGTCCTCCGAAGGCATCGTAGAGGTCGCATATTAAGCGCAGTGTCTTATGAGGTGTATTGTCTGTCCACGGCAAGATTGCGCAGGTGTCAGGGTCGGGGAACATTCTCATATCAGATTCAAAAATCGACTTAAAGCCCTTGATTGAGGAGCCATCCAGCTTTCCTATGCCGTCCGTGAAATCCTCTTCTTTCAGGGCATATGCGGGAATCGTGATATGCTGGATATACCCAGGGATGTCCATGAACTGCAGGTCTACCCACTTCACATTTTTTTCTTTTATATATTCCAGAAGCTTTTGCGGTGTTACCATTATCCTTTCTCCATTGAAGTTTATGATCTCGCATATCCTGTTTTAGATTCACCAGTTTATACTTTGAATCAATTTGTTTGCAATGTATTCCCAACTTGAGAGACTATTCAAACAGGATAATTGAGACCACCTATAGGCTACCGTTTGTATACTTAAATAGTTTTCTATAGATTTGAATCTATCCGCGTTGAAACATACTTTCCCATGCCATCCCATTCCTCCATATCCATGCCAGCACCCATCAAACCAGACACGCCTACTCGGGTATAAGAGCTTATATTAACTCTAAAAGCTGTTTTGTAGTATATACTTTTATGTGGCTCCGCTGCTGGAATCCTTTATCTTCGCTCCATATACTATCAACTTTGGTTTTCATCGCAAGCGCCAGGAAGGGAGCATCATCTGGATCGATATCCTTCATAATTTCTTTAGCCTGCACATAACAGTCAGAGTATTCTTCTTTCGGATAAATAGTAATTCGGGAAAATAACATATCCATTACATATTGAATATCTTTAGATGAAAGTTTTGCCTTTTTTTCGATAAGATTAGCATGTTTTAAAATCTCAGTAAAAGTGTATTCTGGCACTATAAATTCAATATTTGAATTCATCAGGATATAGCGCCGTGTGGAGTTGGAGATGATAGAGGATATTATAATATTGGTGTCTATCACCAGTCTCATTTTCCCAACTCACTCGATATCGTGTTGTTGTCGTATAGACTTTTTTATAATTTTTCCGATTTCATCGGCATCCTTTTCTGTTAATTCACTTTTTTTTAGTATTCTATCAACTAACTGCACTTTTCGAGCGTATTCCCACATAGCATTTCTTGCAATAACACTCCATTTTATTTCGTTGTGTTGTTTGATGACTTCGTAGAGATCATCAGGAACGGATAATGTCATGGTTGGCATAAAAATATATTATGTCTCTACACATATTTATGTGTTTTTTCAAAACACAGCTTCTTGCTTGTGGCGCGGGGGCGATGAGAGCGGGTTATAATATCGTCCATCGTTTTTATTAGTATGCTTTCCTAATAACAGTACTTCCGCAAGTGAACAATAATTTTAAATCTATCCTTTCTGGATTTAAAATTAAAGATGAAACAGATATAGACTGTATTGCAGAGTTACGCGCTGATGATCCTCGGATTCGGCTTATATGACGGACTGTGGAACCACACTATTAAGATGGTCGTCTTCTTCCTGCGCGGTGCCAATAGAGCCAACATGGCTGGGTTACCGTTCCCTCCGGTTGGCTCGGCATTCTACGAGGTTACGGGAGTCCTCACTTTTATAAGCTTACCCAAGTAGGTATTAATATTCGCCTTGCCTTTCGACAAACTACCTTCATGCCCAATAAAGTGGGCATCTTCGATAATCAGATAATCTGCTTTCAGCTGCCAGACCAATCAAATAAATTAATACAAGTGTGTATATATAATAGCCATAATAACTGAAATAATTATTGTAGCAACAGGATTGTAAGATGCGATACTAAAGTAAAAAATAAAAAGAAAAAATAGTGCCACAGCTGTGTAGAAAAGTACTGTGTAAATATCGTTAAGTATTTCTTTTTCTGATTTCTTCAACTTTCCAATTCTTTTTATCTGTTCCATTTAAACCATCTCCCATTCATCTTTTATCCTGAATTTAACGCTTCATAATATTATTTTACTTATCTGTCATACAATTGTTTTTTAAGTAATCTCACAGATTATTTATATTCGCATAATAAATAACATATATGGTGCCTGTTCAAATAGAGATCTGAGCAGGTAAAAGAAGAAAAAACATAGGAAGGTTGACTCACCATGAACATTGGACATTTTGCTATTGCGTATATGCTCATTCGATCATTCCCCAATACTCCTCCATTAATACCATTGATCGGCGTTGGTTTCCCTGATATTCTTTGGCCTGTATTTATTTTTCTCGGAGTTGAGAATGCAGAAATAAATCCAGATTCTTTCATAATATCCTGTATTGTTGGGTTGGTCCTTGCATCCATTATTAATCCAATAGCGGGAGCAGTATTTGTTATTGCATCTGTATCGCATTGGTTTTTGGATGCTGTTGTACATCTTAAGGATCTACCGATCATAGGGTTTAGAAACGGTAAGAAGGTCGGATTGGAAATGTGTAACCACCCAAGAATGGCTTTTGCAATTGAGTACATTTTCTACACATTTTGTACTTGAAAATTATGGCTGGTAGGTTGTATGGGAAAGAAAGATTTTATCAGTCAGAGACGGCCGGGTTTGGAAGGCTTAGATTCGCCAATCCTCAAGGCTATCGGTTATGGGGTAAATGCGCCAAATCCACACAATACACAAGCTTGGAAATTCAAGATTCTCTCGGATACGGACATGCTTTTTTATATTGATGAAAGCAGACTCCTACCCATGACCGATCCCCCAGCAAGGAAAATACACATCGGCAGCGGATGTTTTATTGAAACTTTAAAGATTGGCGCTACAGCGATGGGTTATGAAACGATAGTGGAATACTTTCCAGAAGGCTTTTACCAATACAAAGAAATAGGTCAAAAACCTGTAGCTAAGGTCTCTCTTTCTAAAAACGAGCAAATAAAAAAAGATGACCTTTTCGATTACATCTATGAACGGCAGACGAATCGGAAGACCTACAGAGGATCCCAGGTAAAAGATGAAGAATTTGAATCAATAAATGAATTGGTAGGTACCAGTGATGTCGAAATAATTTTCCTGAATAAACCGAACGAAATGAAACCTTTTTTCGATATATTTTACAGAGCAATGGAGATTGAATGCTTAACACACCATCTTTATGAGGAAACCAGAATTTGGT
>JAWOKW010000287.1:0-6151 GCA_033854095.1 Candidatus Methanoperedens sp.
GTTGAGTAAGTTTCTCTAAATCAGATAGTTCATTATCTGAAAGTGGTTGCACGTAAAGCATGATGATGTCATGTTATTTACAGCACACCTTAAAAGAGTAACCTATATTTTCTGTAGGTTACTTAATTGCCGAATAGGTTAAACTTATACTGATACTCTTCATCAAATAGTTTCAGTGATAAACCATGAGGGATCGTTTTGCATCAAATAATGGGTTGAATTTGCAGGATACCAGCGATACAGGTAAAGGATTAGAAAACTACAGTTCTGCTAAGATCGAAGGTTTCTCACCATCGATGAAACTTATTCTCAATATACTTGAAAACCGTGGAGCTCTGACACAAAAGGAAATAGCGAAAGTCACTCGGCTTCCTACAAGAACGGTACGTTATGCCCTGAGCCGGTTAAAAGATGAAGAGGTTTTGGAAGAGTGTGAATATTTCCAGGATGCAAGACAGTGCCTTTATAAGATTAAATGCTAATGACAATAAAGCCAATGTATTAAGGTAAATTATTGCCCTATTCGTTCTGAAAAACGAATAAAATCATCAAATGTGGCCTGTTTGCATGGTTTGAATATATACAAGAGCTATTGAAAATCTGGTGATTTAAACGACACAAAAGAAAAGAAGGGATGTACTTTGTCCCAGCTAAAGAATACAGAAAAGGTACTGAGATAAAAAGCGAGCAAGAAACTGCATCTTTAACAATTAGGGATGTTTCCAGGATGGAAGGTTTTGTCTGGTGGTTGATATGAATTCGACCAGACAATATAAATGCCCCAACTGCAAACATGCAATATCGATAACGAGTGCAGATTTCTTTAAAGGGATCGCTGTGGCATCATGCGGCGACTGCGGCAGGGACGCTTTTGCTATTGAAGAAACATTGTTAGGATGATCCTATCCAATTTAACTTCATAAAAAATCAGATCAAATTGGCCAATATTTGCTCAAATAAATAGATTTATAAGGGATAAGACCAAGTTTAAACTGGTGATGAACCAATGAGGAATCGTCTTTGCCAACAGTGAACAATATTTTGAACCAGCGAAGATAGATCACCTGCCACCCTCAGCAAAACTTGTTTTTAAAGTGCTTGAATCCAGCGGTTTTTTGACCCAGAAGGATATTGCGAGGCAGACCTATCTTCCAGCAAGAACAGTCAGATATGCCCTGAACAGATTGAAAGAAGAAAAGGTTCTTCAGGAGCGCTTCTATTTTCAGGATGCGCGCCAGAGTCTGTACGGGTTGAATGTAGAGGTCAAGGAGGTACCAATAGTATAGCTAATTTTAACCTCCTATTTTTTGCCAGGGTGGCGGAGCGGCTACGCAATCGCCTGCAGAGCGATACCATTCCGGTTCGAGTCCGGACTCTGGCTTGTTCCTTGACAAAAATATAATTTTATATTTCGCTATATCACACTTTCCGTATAAAGATATGATATACTCCCTTTCTTATCACAACATCGATGAACTCATGACCCGATTTTGTTATCCACACATCGATATTCTGCCAGGCTTCAGGGTCATTGGCTATGACCTCAAGTACTGCACCCTTTGGCACTTTTTCTATTTCGTGTTGAGTCCTGATAAGAGGATATGGACACTTTTCACCTCGAACGTCTAACTCATATTCTGGAACTATAGCCAAAATTATCGCCTCCATTGTTTTTCATTTTCTATCCTTTTCAAAGCTTCATGAATAAGAAAAGGCACCTCTAAGGGTCTTATTCCGTTTTTTATTAATTCCTCTTCTGCACCTCCTCCGATTCTGGCACAGAGCACGGCTCGACAGTCCGATATCAAAGAGATAGTTCTGTCCAAAGCCTCATCTGTATGCCCGTTATCTGCTGAACCGCAGAGGGGTGTATTTTCTCTAACTTCTATTAACTGTATTTTGCCATCACCAACTTCGAATATCAAAAACCTTGATGCTTTCCCAAAATGCTGGTTGATGACCTTGCCGTCACTTGAAACAACTGCCACTCTCATTTATTTTCTCCTTTTTATCCATGAGAAAATACAAGGGGAGCATCGCTATAAAGCATATGCCTGAACTCGCTTACTCCTGGGATCCCGACTGCATCCGCGCGGCACTGCATACAATGCCTGAACACGGGAAGATGTTTCTCTGCGGCGTCTCTGGCTTGCTGCACCTCATCGCAATTCGGTTTAGGATGTTCATGCATTTCGTATTGGGGTATCAGGGGGATTATATTTATCATTGATGCCCCAGCGCATGCAGTCGCTTCTGCTATTTCCTTTATATGTTGATCGTTTATCCCGGGCGCAAGAACAGTATTGATCTTTACGACAGCACCCAGGCTCGTTATTTTATTGATACCTTTAAGCTGCGCCTCGATAAGATGTCTTGCAGCTTCAATTCCATTCAACAGCCTCTTATTTATTATTACATAAGTGCAGAGTTTAGCAAGTATCTCTGGTTGGATTGCATTAACAGTTACTGTTACAGTTCTGATTCCTATATCTATTATTCTTTCGGCTTTATCAGGAAGAAGAAGCCCGTTAGTGCTCAAACATTTGATCATATCAGGATATGCTGCATCTATCAATTCGAATGTTCGCAGAGCATGGTCTGAAGCAAGAGGGTCTCCAGGTCCAGCAATACCTGCCACTGTGATCGCAGGACATAGACGCAGCGCTTTCGTAAGCATTTCCAGCGCATCTTCTGGTGATAATACACTTGATGTCACTCCCGGTCGGTTCTCAGTTTTGTTGAAGCTTCGCCTGCAAAATTTACACTGGATATTGCAGGTTGGAGAAACAGGCAGATGGATCCTGCCTGATTTTTCATGAGCCTCACTGCTAAAGCAGGGGTGTATTTGCGAGACGTGTAAAAAATCAGAGGGAATACCCCTCTTCACGCTGAAAATATCCTGTTTCATACGACCTGTGCAAACTGCTCAGTTGATTTCTTGAATCCATGCCTGACAAGAGTGCTGTTGATCACCAGATGCATATCTCTCATAAGAACAGTCACAAAATCCTCTATCAGGCTAATGGAACCTCGATACCCTGCATAGCCCCGTGATAATATGACACGATCTGTTATGGGATAAGACACACTCAATCTCGGAATATCCAGTCTGTCCGCTACTCTTTTATCAAACGATCCGGCTAATAAGAAATTAGGTCTGGTTTCTTCCAGGGCGCTCCATATCTTATTGCTGTCAGATTCAATAATTATTTCCGGATTTAGATTATAGTCTAAATCAAGGATATTCTCTCGAATGATATCGTGGATATCTATTGGAGGTTCATCCGTGACTGCAATGAACTTCGGATTCATCCCAAAATCATTCGCAAGGAATTTTGTCAATCCAGTAGCATATGTGGAATCCGCAATTATTCCGATATCTCTTTGCAGATTAAATCCAGCATATAAATGTCCGAGCCTGTCCAGCTGCTTGAGGAATTGCTCCTCTTCAGAATCAATGACGAGATCAACAAGTTTGCTGTCGATGCCAAGCTCTTTTCCGACTTTTCTCAGGAATTTAGACGTTTCTGAGCCTATGGGCAGATTGTATTTTATCCATGGGACGCCGAACTTTTCTTTAAACAACTCTGCAGTGGATATGCCGACATATTCTGATAAAACAATATTCAGATCCGCATTAGAGGCTTTCCTTATCGTATCGATCGTATCATAATCCCCTGACCAGCGGACAGATACTCCAAGCCTGTTCAGGAGTCTTTTTATTTCTATGATATTCCCCTGCCAGAACGGATCCTGGGCAGGAACTATACCAAATAGGTTGACAGAGATCTGTTTCTCATCTTCATCTTTTTTGTTCGGAGGTTCAACCAGTTGTTCAACCAGGGCCCTTCCGACCATATCATAGCCAGCATAGCTATTTCCCTTAAAACCTGGCGTTTCGACCATAATAATGGTCTGGTCTTTTCGTTCTTTGAACTGGTCAACTATTGTCCGTATATCGTCACCGATCAGAGCTACCTGGCAGCCGCTGAGTACAAAATAGAGATCAGCTTCTGTTATCTCAAAACTCGCTTTCATCTGCTGGACAAGCCGCCCTTCACCCCCAAAAATGACATGTTTTTCAACGAGACTTGTTGAGGGTGTCATAAGTCCTCTTGCGTGACCGTATGTCTGCCAGCCGCTGCCAAAGCACTGTCCCATATAGAGGTTTCTGGAGCAGCCAGCCGAAGAATGTACTATAGGTATGGCGCCGACTATGCCCCACACAGTAGCAAGAGCGCCTCCAAGAGCGCAGGTAAATCTGGGCGAAATAGTGCATGCAACATTTGATCTACTCAAAGGAGCATGGATATTTCTGGTTCCGGATGCTTCAGGCATGGGTTTTCACCTCTTTATTAATTCCAAAGTCTTTTCCATATACCGCCTCTTCAGCCTCATCTATGAGGAACCTGTATGGATCCGGGTACTGTAACCATTCTTTCTTATAGGGGAATTTCCCATATTTCCTCGTATAGGCTTCCACTTTCTTATGATAAGACGGGTTTTTCAATACATAAGCCAGGCTTCGCGCCGTCTCAAGAGCGCCCGTGTATCCCATATGAGGTCTTGCAAAATCAAAAGTCGTCAGAGTTACAACCCCGTTCTTGGCAAACCAGATAGATGGTTCGAAGTCCCCGAAATAAATATCCGGTTTCTCTCTCTGGACTAAATTCTGCGTTTCAGTTATCTGTCCGATACCTGAGATAACAAGAGGGAAGTCTCCGCCCCTGTTTACAAGGTCTTCAAGCGTATTCTGGTTGATGGGCGGATCATACTGGAACGCGTTGACGCCCATTACCTTCATTCCAAGCTCCATCGCAAGGCTTGCGCACCCGAGGGCCCTGGGGATATTAACGCTTATGAATACTTTTTTGCCCTGCAGTTCTTTTTTATATTTATTGAATTCCGGCATTATTCGCCTGTGTTCTTCTTCAATTAATTTTTCAGCTTCTTTTTCTTTCCCGAAATGAGCTGCAACTTTTCGAATCCAGTCATCCGTGTATTCGATACTTGCTGCATAGTGCGTGTCGATCAACGGAACGCCCCAGCGTTTCTCAAGATGTTCCGCAAGATAATGGGATGCCTGGGAACACAGAGCGACAGATGCCGCGGATTCCGTTGCATATTCAAGGCTGTTCAATGAATTATAATTTAATATTACATTCGATTTTAGGCCAAGCTTCTCCAGCAATTCGATAAATGGCTGTTCATCGATCGGACCGATCGTAGGACCACTGATGATATTTACGGTATCTTTTTTCTTCTCTCTTGGCTCTTTTAGCACGTGTTCTATCAATTCATGCCACATGATGTCCCACATCGTTCCCACATGCAGGGTCTTATATCCCTCGCAATGGACGGCGAAAACATTGGCTTTGACCTGAGATTGAACCTTTTTAATTGATGCTTCCACATCATCTCCTATAATACCTGCAGCGCATGATATTCCTACCGCGATAGCCTTAGGATGGAAGAATTTATCCGTTTCAATGATTGCATTTTCAAGCTTGCTGGCTCCTCCAAAAACAACATCCTGTTCATTGAGTTCAGTTGTAATAATATCAGTTGTTGTTTCGGGAACGCCTCTTGATTTTTGCTGTATTGGTCCGAACAGTCCGAATAATATTGCGCCTGCCGTGCAGCCGACCGGTGAATGTGCAAGCACCTTTACCTCTGGAAAAGCGCATGTATTCAACAGTGCAGCTATAAATGCACATGATCCTGACCCTGAATACGTCCTGCATTTGCGCGGCATATTCTTTCCCTTTGAGCATTTTATGAGCTCTTTTGCAGTGCCGCCAAAATGCACGATCCCATCAAGTCGTTGTTCTCTTCCCTGGAAGACCCCGATATCTCTTTCAAATATTGCCATCAGCTTGCACCTTCATTATTTCCATTGCTTCCCTTTAGCAAACGTACAGACCATTTATCTGCCCATTGCTGGAGACTGCTGAATTCGAGAGGTGTTGGAACATGGCTGTGACCGTTCTCTATAATATTTTTAGCCAACTTTCGATATATGTTAGCCTGTTTGGATTTCGGAGCGCCTTCAAGTACTGATTTACCCTTAAGTTCACATTTTGCAACTGTGAGAGACCTTGGGACATACTCGACTATTTTCGTTTTCGTTTCTTTGCTGAAATCGTCAATT
>JAWOKW010000288.1:0-6571 GCA_033854095.1 Candidatus Methanoperedens sp.
CGATGCGATAAAAGCATATATTTTTATAAACAGCCTTCATAGAGCAAACAATGTTCAGAACCCGCCTCCGTGATTTCATAATTACCACTGACGACTGGATATTCGCAGTCGCTGATTATTGCCATGATGAAGGCATCCGCTCAGTCCTCAGGTATGTGCCTGACCCGCACGGCACACGCGGAACACATAAAAAATACCGAAAGCTTGACTTTGATGATGCGTTCAGCTTTATGAGGGCTGTCCGCCCTCAGTGGGTGAAAGATGTCCATATCGTGCCATGGGATTCTGTCAAACAGGTTCTCGCGCCTGATCAGAGATTACCTTCCCTGATGAATAAAAATAATAGAATCCAAAAGATAGTGAATGCGCTCAAAAAAAGCGTCCCACTTGAAAAAATGGGACTAACGGGTTCACATCTTGCAGGTTTACAAAATGAGTCATCAGATATTGATTTTATTGTGTATGGAAGCTCCTGGTTCACGGCGCGGGACGCTATCGCGCAAGCCAAAAAAGAGAACTCTCCTATCACAGAGATAAGCGAGGAGATGTGGCGAGATATTTATAAGAAACGGAAACCTGAACTCTCATTTGATGAATTCCTTGTTCATGAAAAAAGAAAAGGGAACCGCGGCATGGTGGATGGGGTATATTTTGACCTTTTGTATGTAAGGGATTGGGATGAAATAGCTCCATGCATAAGAGGGCTCGATGCAGGTATTAAGACAATCGAAGCAAGGGTCACAAATGCTGATTATGCGTTTGACAGCCCCGCTATTTTTAAGATCGACCATCCTGAGATAAGCTACGTGCTCTCATACACACATACCTATGCAGGTCAGGCGCTGACTGGTGAGAAAATAGAGGCACGCGGAATGGTCGAAGTTGTGGGAGACATCAAAAGGCTTGTTGTCGGGACATCAAGAGAGCCAAAAGGGGAATGGATCCGTTCGCTGACTCTACTTGGCGTTTAATATCCAAGTTCTTCTTTTGTCAGATAGCACGCCGGGTCATCTGCCCAGATATTTCCATAAATTGCCTCTGCCCTTACCCTGAAGTTCCCGTTGCAGATATCGAACCATTTGCATCTCGCGCACCTGTCAGCATTAGCCTTTATAAGCGGCTTCCTGTTCTTGAGACCGCGCATGAGTTCGTTGCTCGTGTCCATCCATATTTCGCTGAATTTTCTTTCCCTGACATTGCCAAAGGAATAATGCCTCCAGAACTGGTCTGCATGAACAGAGCCGTCCCATGAAACGCAGGCGATCCCGATGCCAGAAGAATTGCCCTGGTTCATTTTGAGAAGCTCAAACACTTCCTGAGCGCGGGCTTTGTCCTCCTTCAGCAGCCTGAAATAAACATAAGGTCCATCGCAGTGGTTGTCCACGGTCAGTACCTCCATCGGGAAGCCTTTATCATGCACTGCCTTTGTCCTGTCCATGATAAGGTCAAGCGTCTTCCTGCTCTCTTCATGCGTCAGGTCTTCGTTTACCAGTTTTGAACCCCGCCCTGCATAAACAAGATGGTAAAAGCAGACGCGCGGGATGTTCTCATTTTCAAGAAGGTCAAAGATGGCAGGGATGTCTTTCACGTTTTTCTTATTGACAGTAAAACGCAAGCCAACCTTGATGCCTTCCGCAAGGCAGTTACGCATTCCCTGAAGCGCAAGGTCGAATGCGCCTTTCACGCCTCTGAACTTATCATTTGTCTCTCTCATTCCATCAAGCGACACACCAACATAAGAAAGCCCTATCTCTTTCAGGACTTTTGCCATTTTTTTATCAATCAGAGTGCCGTTTGTTGAGATTACAGCACGCATACCCTTTGACCGCGCATACTGTGCAAGCTCAGGAAGGTCAGGGCGCATGAGAGGTTCACCGCCTGAAAAGAGTATCACTGGAGCGCCGAATTTCGCAAGGTCATCGATCAGTTCTTTTCCCTGTTGTGTGGTCAGTTCATTCGTATATTCGATATCCTTTGACTGTGCGTAGCAGTGAATACAGCGAAGATTGCAGCGCCTGCCCATGTTCCATACTACAACTGGTTTTTTGTCTTTTGAGAACTGCAATAAATGTGATGGGAGTTTACTTGAATCCCGCCCATATCTGAGCGCATCAGAAGGTTCCACAGTTCCGCAGTAAAGTTTTGAAATACCAATCATTCTTTTACTCCTTTTGTTCGTGTTATTACGAATTGAGTTTATATATAAGTTTCCATGTTCTTATTCAAAGTATATAGTTAATCCTTTTTGTTCATCAAATCTAATCGATATCGTGGATGTATTCTCCACCAGTTCTTTCTCTATATGCACTGTAACTCCGCTCTGCCTGTACGTAATATCCCCAGCAAGCGCCTTTTCTACAGGAGCAAGCTCAAAAAGCTTGCAGCATCCGCCGCCGCTTATAAATACACGCATTGCCTGAGCGTTCTCTCTGGACAGGGCTTTTTTTATGAAGCCGAGGGCTTCCTCATCTATAAAAAGTTTGCTCATGCTTTTTTCAGGATCTCTGAAATGACCTGGTCCGAGGTCATGCCCTTGCGCTCTGACTCAAATGTCAGGATGATGCGGTGGCGCAGCACAGGGTAAGCCATAGTATCGACATCCTCTGTGCTCACATAGTTCCTGCCTTTTATCAGTGCCCTGGCTTTTGCTGCGAGTATAATGCCAATCGAGGCACGGGGCGATGCGCCGTATTCAATGTTTTCGCTCTTTGCCCTTGTAGCGGTAACGATTTTGAGCACCCTTTTTTTAATATCGTCTGCTATCGGAACATCGCGTGTGAGTTTTTGCAGCTCAAGCACCTGGCTTTTTGAAACCACACTGTTCACGGATGGCGTTATGTTCCGCGTATATCTGTTGATGATTTCGTCCTCATCTTCAAAGCTTGGATAATCCATTAAAATCTTGAGCAGAAACCTGTCAAGCTGCGCCTCAGGCAGAGGATATGTGCCTTCCATTTCTATGGGATTTTGCGTCGCAAGTATGAAAAACGGCTTGTCAAGCGGGTAGGTCTTATTGCCTACAGTTACCTGTTTTTCCTGCATTGCTTCAAGCAGGGCACTCTGCGTCTTTGGGGAGGCTCTATTGATTTCATCTGCAAGCACGATGTTTGCAAATACAGGTCCGGGTTCAAAACGGTACTGCTTTTTTCCGCCCACATCCTCAATGATATATGTTCCTGTGATATCAGAAGGCATAAGGTCTGGGGTGCACTGTATCCTGTTAAATTTAAGATCAAGCGCTTTTGATATTGTGCTGATGGTGAGGGTCTTTGCAAGCCCGGGGTTGCTTTCGACAAGAGCGTGGCTGTTGCACAGAATCGCGATCAGCATCTGTTCGATGGCTTCATGCTGCCCGACAATGACTTTACTGATCTCATCAATAAGTTCTTTGAAGAGCCTCGTGCTACTTGTATATGTCTCATTGCTCATGTTTTACCTCTTTTATATCTTACTGCGTTCAACAGCGTAGTTATCAATTAATTGCTTTTCGGTTTCAGTTCTTCCCATAAGTACGCTGTATCCCCCATCAGAGACATTTGAGCCAAGCACATCCACAGGGAACTCCCCAGACCTGACGAACTGGTTTTGGGTCTGGCTCACATCCTTTACATTAAAACCTGTCCCTGCGCCTGCATAAATGGTCACATCTACATTTTTGCCTTGAATGGATGCGATTGTGGGCTTTCCAAAGATGTCTCCTGAGCCTTTGCCCCCAGATTTATCTAAATTCTCAGGTCTGCCCACGACCTCATATGAGCCATTCGCAGTTTCTTTGCCAATACCTGTTATGTTCTTGAAATTTTCAGTCAGGGTAGCGGGTGGGATGCTATATGTACTTGGATTTAATACTACCATAGTTGCGCCTGCTATGAATATGACCGTGATAAGTATTTTTGCAATAATCTTGCTTTTTGTGAAAAGCTGTGATGATGAAACCTTATCCAGTTCGTCTGAAACGAAGTTTTTTAATGACTCGACTATAATATTGGTTTCATCTCTATTATCATAAGCAGTTCTGAGTTTTTCCGCCAAGTTAGGGGATTTATTCTCTATCAGCATGATAACATTTGATCTGCTATCTTTTCTATGCAGCAGAAAAGCGCAGACAACCGCAATGATAAGTGCAAAAGAGGGCGGCATGACCCAGGCTGGAACTGGCATGTATAAAGAAGATTTATTCAAAAAATACTCAACATCAAAAATAATAAAGATTGCATAAAAAATACTGAAGATAGAGATTATGTCCAGAATAAAAAGAAAGCGCATCCTGCCAAAAAATCCTGCTCTGATTTTTTGAAGTTTATCCAGAAAATCGTTAGTCATGACACCGTTATGGCTTTATTGATTTTGATGATATTAACTTTTGGCTTTTTCCCTTCACTTCAGGAAATACATCCTTATAAGCAAGGGAGAACCATATCAAAAATGGCACTGCGACTTCTCCCACAGCCATGAAATTGACGACCAAGCCAGCGATTTTTGAATTATCGAAATACATGGGTATATGCAGGACAAAATCAGTAACGTGTAAAAGAAAGATAGCTCCTGTGCCGACAAGCAGCATCTTTCCTCGTCTCCCAAGCGCTATGCCAGGCACTGCCAGTATGAGGGATATAAGAGGTACTATATTGAAATTTGAAAGATGTGCCCCTTTCATGCCTATCTCTACACCTTTATAAATAAAAAAAGGGGTTTCTCCAGAAGTTACAAGTAAAACCTTATATCCCATTGCTAAGAGCAGGAACTTTGAAACGTATGCGAGCACGAAAAGATATAATTTACCTACAAACGTCCAGAGCAAAAAAATCACAATTGAAAAGACAAAAAAGCGAAGAAGAAATATTTTTATCTTCATTTTGTGAGCCTCTCAAGCCACACAAGCCATACTGTGATAACAAATATGATAAAGATGCTCTGCCAGACATAGGTGTGCACAAACTCAAAAACTGTCGGGTAATAAATACCTGTAAATGAAAGTACAATAAGCCTTGTGAGGTTGATCAACTGGATAACGGGAATGCCAAAGCCTATTCCAGCAAGTTTGCTCCTTAAGCGGGCAGGGTATGCGAGCACACAGGAAACGTATATAAGAGATGCAAAGACAGCTGTGCATTCTTCAACGATCCTGAGGCTAAAGCTTCCCAGCAGGACATCCTCTCCCTGCACAGTTGATTTAATTCCGAGCATAGACAGGGAAAATGCAAGTATGTTTGCAATTGTGGTTTTTAGAAAGACAAAGTAATCCAATGTATAATAATATACAATATAAAATACGCTTATTAAAATAAGGAACGTAACAACGAATTTGATCTCTGGTCTGACTTTAATATTCTCCACGAGCCTATATGCGTCGTCAGTGGTAATGAACTTTACCAGCTTCTATAATCTGCGTATCGCTCCCGCTCTTTTGCAATCAATTTTGTATAATGCACCACAGCTTCTTTTACATTCATCAATGATTTCTCATGCAGTTCCCCTTTTATTTTAACTATCCATTCATTGTAAGGGTCTGAATTGATTATATTCGGGTCCTCCCAGAGTTTTTCATTTACTTCTATGACCTTTGCATCAAAAGGAAGAGATATCTGCGAGACAGCTTTTATAGTCTCATACGCTACAAGGGTATCTCCTTTTTTAATGGAGTCATCAACGTCTGGCAGGTCTATATGCACTATCCCTTTGGACAGGGACTGACCAAGTTCAGTAATCCCGACAAGGATATGCCCATTATCTGACTTTAACCACACATGATTTTTCAGGTAATATCTGTCTTCGGGGAACTCAAATTCATAAGCCTTCATGCTTATTACATTTAGAGATAGGTATAAATATTCATCGATACCTGCATAAGCTATGAGCGATTACTGGGGCGTTCCTGAACTGGAATACGAACTCTCACTCCTGCAGTTTGCGAGGAAAGAATTATCTAAGATTGGTTACTCGGTCATCAGCGAAAAGGTGGAAGTATGCAGCGGCGCAGGTGCCCTGACCATGACAGCGCTGCTGCAGGCAAAGGATGTGCGCTTTGGCTTATACCTTCATGATGGTCCAAAGCAGCGAAAAAGCAGGGGACCGCCCATAATCAGAATGCTCGGGCTTTTGCCTGAAATGAAAAACGCAGACGATTTAAGGAATTTCGTGATAACTCATCCGCGTGATTTTCATATCCTGCTGGCGCCTGAAAATACGATGGAAAAAGACAGGATAGAGACAGAACTAAAGAAAATCTACACATTTCTATACAATTCAAAGATAAAAGACCTTTACGACAATGATCTGAGCAGCGCTGCCGATGTTTTGAGAATAAGGCTCAGAAAAGATATTATTTAGCTACAAATTCTAAGTTTTAGCGAATTGCTTAATATGTCGACAGGGTAGGATAGGCACACCAAAACTATTTCATTCCATAACAACTAAGAGAAGGCAATGCTCACCAAACGCATTATCCCGTGCCTCGATGTGACCCTTGATAAAAAAGGAGGCTGTGTGGTCAAAGGGGTAGAATTCGTCAATCTAAGAGACGCAGGCGACCCTGTCCAGCTTGCGAAGAAATACAATGACGAAGGAGCGG
>JAWOKW010000289.1:0-8833 GCA_033854095.1 Candidatus Methanoperedens sp.
TTCTTTGGGTATCCTTACAGCGATACTGCCTCCAAGGTTGAAGGTCTTGCGCTTGAACAGATCTACAAGCCTGTCGTGTTCTTTCTCATCTATCCATTCATCTTTGCATTGAGGACAGACCTCTACAGCAGCCCATACTCCTTTTTCTATCTCCTTACGTTCTCTTCTCATCTCTGTTTCGCATAGGGGGCATTTTGTCATATTTGTTTACCCATTTTCAGGTATGCCGTACTTCATCAGTTTTCATCTGGAAACGTTCTTTTAATCGATTGGATGCATGTATGTGTAGTTGATGGGAGCCTTGTGAAAGTCGATCAATGATTATCAGTATTAGTTGGATACTGATAGTATATTAATATATCTCAGCAGTTCAGTAATCCAACTTGAAATTTAAAGGTTTTGGGAAGTCACAAAATTTTTTTTGAAAACGAGCGCCTGAATTTCAGGTTTTCTCACCATCCCTGCAATTCTGCCCCGCAAAGAAACCGTGCGCCTGCCGCTACGAAACTCTCGCTTTTTACAAACCCGCAGAACTCACCATCACCCTCGACAGGCAGCCGCAGCCCTCATCACTTGCGGCGTGACGATGGGCATAATGTCTTGGTGGCACGATCCAAAAGATTAACAAGACTAAATTTCGCCTATATGCTTTACAAATTTCATATCTTTTATTTTTTGGTAAAGTTTGCCGTCTGCCGTCACAAACGTAAAACCGATCTCATCTGCCAGCGCAACATAGAAGGCATCATAAATCGTAGTGTTATATCTGAAAGTACAGCAATATCGGTATATTCTTCTTCAGAAAACCACTTGATAATCACAGAGGCATCAAGTACGTACATCATGCTTCATTTCCGCTGGTTTCGCCACTTTCTAATCTCTTCGGCGCCATCCCAACCTCTGGATTTACTCCGTAATCTATCCTGTACCTGGATTGCATGCATCATCCTATCCTTATCCCTGACCTTAGCTCCAAACATAATTTCAAGCCTTCTCTCAACAGTATCCAGTGTATCCATTTCATCTTTGAGTTTTTGCTTCTGCATCAAATAATGAAATTATTAATAATACTATCTAAGCTTTATCATGACTGGCACATCAATTCGATTCTGATTCTTTTGATACCAAAATCGCATTCGTCAGCCCTTTGGCGAGCAGGCACAACCCTCATCACTTGCGGCGTGGGAGCGATGATTGCAAGTGTCATTAGTTATGAAAACTTCGCCGCTCTTACAGATTACAGATGCAAGCTGTATTGCATCAGGCGTTCGTATCCCGTATTTTGCTCTCAATAAAATTTCGGTGAAATATCCAATCAGCATATCGATTCTGAAATCAACATCGGCGGTAGAAGCAACCGTCTCTTATAGATGAGCGTTGACAATATATTTATCCAATAGCGTTGTATTATAATATATGGAAAAGGGAGTGTTAGTGCTTGCAGTGCTGATAGTTCTTTTCTTCACATATACAGGAAGTGCCCAGTTAGACTGCCTCGGTTGCCATCAGAATGACACAGGGCTATATCCTCCAATCATATATCCTGCAATCAATGTCTCACTGTTCGGGTTCCACAGGAATGTCAATACAACAGACGGTATAGGGAATATTTCGAACAGCGATTGTATCGAATGCCACTATGATATTTCAATGATGTTCGCACAGGGTTTCACTGTCTCTACTCATACCTGTGAGGACTGCCATTTACAGGGCAATCTGCAAAGCACAGCGCCAAAAGTTTTCAATCATACCATCAATTCAAACATAAGAGTGAATGCCTCATGCTTTGACTGCCACAATAAGACAGCAAATCTTTTTAAATACAATGCAAATGCCAGCGCAGCGCACTACGGCAGGAATGCAAGCTTCGGCATACCCATCGGGGCGCAGTACTGTGCATACTGCCATCAGAATTCTTCAACAATATATAAGGATGTGATGCAGAACCCCAATAACAGCATGCTTGGGAACCATACAACGGGTATCATAAACCCTTCACATCTTGCAAAACCATCCGCTGGAGAACTGGACTGCATAGCCTGCCATGGACTGGATATTCTGCATGGGGCGAATATAACAAAACCTGTGCCGAACTCCAGCTTTTGCAAGAACTGCCATGATAAAGATATAACACTGAAAAACATGCATGCTGGGAGGGTCGAATGTATCAGATGCCATACGCAGGTGCCCTCAAATATTCATAATATTAAATATATTTTACAGAATGGAAGCTATCAAAGCATACAGGCTACAAGCTGCGCTGACTGCCATAACTTCAGCCTTCCACTACCTTCTTTTGTACTTCCTTTCCCTGCTGCTGGCTGTACTACCTGTCATCAGGGTCAGGGTCTTGTCAATTTCAATACGGCGCATCTCATACCCACGCCCATGAATCACAGCGTAAATCCATCTTCAGGTGCTCTGTGGAACGGCACTCGGCCTGCTTACTGGGACAATACAAGCCAGCAGAGCGCATGTAATTACTGCCACAGCAAGAGCGCATATCATAATTTATCTGGTCTTGGCAATATTACTATGGTTAAAGGCAATAACAGCGTGAATCAGAGTTTAAATAACAGCAGATGGTGTGCCAACTGCCATTATGCAGGTGCGCCTGAGTACGCGGGTACGGCATTCTACCCTGAGCCGCCTGAGATCTTAAATACGAGTGGTAAAGTACCTGCAATATCAGGAAGTGGAGTGAACTTTGAGAATCATTCAGGTTTTGTAAGCTCAGGATATAACGACAGCGTCTGTAAGGTCTGCCACAATAACAATCTTGATGCAGGCGCAACATCTCTTAATTTCAGCCATAACATTGGTATAACCAGTTGCCTCGCCTGCCACCAGCAGGACATGGGAGTATATCCAGCGATCAACATCTCACTGTTCGGGTTCCACAGGAATATTAACACAACAGACGGCGTCGGGAATCTTTCAAACAGCGACTGTGTCGAATGCCACTACAACGTTTCAATGATGTTCGCGCCGGGCTTTACTGTCTCTACCCATACCTGCGAGGACTGCCATTTGCAGGGGAATTTGTTGAGCACTGCGCCAAAAGTTTTCAATCATACCAACTATTCAAACATACGAGTGAATGCCTCATGCTTTGGCTGCCACAGTAAAACCATAAATCTTTCCAAGTACAATGTGAACGCAAGCGCAGCGCATTATGGTATAAATGTAAGCTTCGGCATACCCGTCGGAGCGCAATACTGTGCATACTGCCATCAGAATTCTTCAACAATATATAAAGATGTGATGCAGAACTCCAATAACAGTATGCTTGGGAACCATACCACAGGTATAATAAATCCATCACATCTTGCTGACAAACCGAACTGTACAGCCTGCCATGGGCAAGATATTCTGCATGGGGCGAATATAACCAAACCTGTGCTGAATTCCAGCTTTTGCAAGAACTGCCATGATAAGGATATAACACTGAAAAATATGCATGCTGGGAAGGTCGAATGTATCAGATGCCATACGCAGATACCATCAGATATTCATAATATTAAATATATTTTACAGAATGGAAGCTACCGCAGCATACAGGCTGCAAGCTGTGCTGACTGCCATGACCTTAGCCTTCAGCCTCCTCCTTTTATACTGCCATTTACTGCTGCTGATTGCACAGCCTGTCATCAAGGTCAGGGTCTTGGCAATTTCAGTACAGCGCCTCTTATACCAACACCAATGGCGCACAGCGATAATCCATTCAATGGTTCACTGTGGAACGCTACAGGCTACTGGAGCAATACATCACAGCCGAGCATGTGCTTATACTGCCATACGAACACATCCCTGCACAGCGATAGCGGTCTTGGGAACGTCAGTAATATCCAGTCAGGCAACCAGAAGAACCAGTCAATCACAGATACAGGTCACTGGTGCGCCAACTGCCACTACGGAAATTCAAGCTATTCAGGAGCAAATTACAGTTATAACGGCACTGCATACGAACCTGTTCCTCCGAACATCAATATCAGCCAGAGCAAAAAGGCAGGCGATGATGCTACAGACTGGTACAATCATACGGGTTTTTCAAATTATTCTGATGCCAAGTGCATAGAGTGTCACGGCTCACGGATAACTAAAGCCTATTCAGCCGAGTTCATGCATAATGTGAGCAAAGGCGGAGGAGGACCAAACTGCATCGGATGCCATGACATAGCAGGCAGCGGTGCGCCTGAAGACAAGAGGATAGATGCAGAGGCTGTAAAGCAGGGTGTGCACATGGATCTTAACAGCGAGGCGATCAATTCCTCAGCCTTGGACCCTGTGAACAAAGCATGCTGGGCATGCCACGGAAACGGGGAACAACCTGTGGGGCATCCACCTGAATATAAATCTCCAAGGAAATGCGGAAGCGACGAATGCCATTCATTAAACCAGTCATACCGCGCTCCTATGGTCTATTCCCATTTCAGGAATGCCAGTCTGAACGATAATCCCGAGGACGTCCTTAATTACAATGTCACAACAAACAGCGGGTGCGAGGAATGCCATGCCAACAGCGTAACTGCTATTGATAAGAACCAGAATTCTACAGCATCCCACTATGCTTCGCTTGAATTGCTTGACAGCATAAACTGCATATACTGTCATCTGAACAAGGATAATTCGGAAGAATGGGGAAACGCTACACTGATATACAAGAACATGACATCCCTTATTGAACTTGACAGAGAGAAAAATAAATTCACAGTAAAAGAGGGAGATTTTGCTGACTTAAGTCCAAGATTCAGGCTGAAAGTGCTGGGAATTTCGACAGTAAGAGAGAGCGCGTTCATTGAGCTTTTCGAGGACGGCGTGTCAGTGGACAGAAGTCTCGTGAACATCGGGGAATATACATACGATGAAGAACTCACCATAGACAACGCCACTGAAACTGTATCTTCGATTGAACTCAATATAACAGGGATTTTCAAGGCGAATAATGACAGCTTTATCCAGTTTGAAGGTTTCAGGTTGAAACGGATGCATTCTGAAAACACAAGCACTTCCTGTTACCAGTGCCATGTTTACATGAAAACAAGAACAAAATATAAAGTAATAGAAAGAGTCAGCAAGGATATTGATGAGATTTTCTACACACAGGAGTTTGTCAATTTAACAGATAAAAAAGAATATGATGAAAATACTGCTCTCCTTACATTAGCAAACCTTACAGATAGCGACAGGCATGTAAATACAGGAGCGGGGAGGCGTAAAGCTCTTTTTGAAGGGGAAACATGGAAGATATCAGAGGATTACAGCCTTTTAGTAAAGGCAGTGGCTGTACAGAGCGATGAAGCTTTGCTCTCGCTGCATGCAAAGAATTATTCATTTGAAAATTTTGTCAAAAAAGGGGATGTCTTTGAATATTCGCCTGCTATCAATTACACAGGTTACCGCTCAAATAACATCACTATTTTCAGGGCGAACATATCTGAAATAATCCAGGCGAATCCGAACATGGTAGTCCTTGAGGATGTCCTTGCGCTCTCACCTGAAATTAAAAAAATCAATGCAAATGAGACAATCAACGGCTACAATGCAAGCTGGCTATGGGAAAATTCCACATGGATGACAGGGAAAATCCCGAACGATTTCCACTCTCCGCAGCTCTATAGCGGCAAAGATGGAGGCGGGGACTGCCTTTCATGCCACGGCGGCTTTGTGGAAAAAAAGGTACTTTCACTTGGAAGGCATAACTCATTGAACGGCGGAGGGAATTATGCATGTTATGCATGTCACGGCGGAAGAGAAGGGATCAAAACCCATCCTTATGGCTACAGGGATCCGAGGAATTGCCTCAGCTGCCATGCCAGCATCGTGAACAACTACAGCGCTGTGTACATAGGGGATGAAGAGCACAAAAACGGAATATGTGAGGACTGCCATGTATCAAATACTCATGATATAACAGGATTCAACACACTGCCCTATGTCAGGAACATCTCACTGCTGCGGCAGGATAACAGTGAAGGCTTATGCGATCGCGGGGTATAAAATGAGGGTCAGGGATGCGAGGTACTATATAGATTCTCCTCAACAAAAATTCTCAATGTTCCCTGTTGACGGGACTTTTGATTCTCAGGAAGAGGAAATCTTTGCTGAGCTCAATGCTTCAAATATCACGCCTGGTAAGCATGTGATATATATTGAAGCGATGGAGCGAAATAACAAATGGGGGCTCCCTGCTTCAACTGGATTTACAGTGGATGGGAATATGGTGATGAACGACCCAAAAAAAATCAGTTATGGTATATTTCCTCTGCTCGGAGTTTTAGCAGCATTTCTGGTGAAGAAGAGATTATCCAGAAATAGCAATTTTATAAAATAAAAATTACTGGGTTTTGAACCCAGTTTAATTTATCTTTTTTTATTTTTTCTTCAGTACCAGGAAATACGCTGCAGCCGCAATAATCACAATGATTATGATTGCGATCAATGCATACGTCCATCCTAGCATCCCGCCTGTCGGTCCACCTGTCGGGGTTAGCGTCACTGAAGGCGTTACTGTGGGCGTACCTGTTGCAGACACGGTTGGCTGAACTGCGGTTCCTGTTGCGCTTACTGTTGGTGTGACCGTTGTTACTGTGCCTCCGCCAGTACCGGTGCCGCTGCCGCCGCCACCTGGACCGCCACCGCTTGTTACTGCGAGGTTAAGCGTTATCGTTTTACCCTTATCAGACGCCGTGAGAGGCCAGGTCGGGCTCGCCGTATTTCCATTTACAGAGAAGGTAACTGTTTCATTAGTTCCCTGGAAAAGTACGGAAACGCTATACATACCATTTTTGGTACCTCCGCCTTCGCTACCCGGGCAGTCCGTACCTCCGCCTCCTCCAGAAGCTGTAATACATGTACCATCTGTAGCGGCAGCACCGTTTATGGTTACCGTGCCCTGAAATGTGGTGTAGTTAGCCACATCAGGCGGCGGTCCCTGTGCAGAAGCCATCAATGGGAGCAGCAAAATAGCAACCGCAATAAGTAGATATTTTATTCTCATTTGTGTACCTCAAAAAAGTAAAAAGGGGAATAATTTCCCCTTTACACTATTGAGAAATCTCCTGCATATCTCAGATCGCTTCTTGTAGCGAACACCCAGTATCCAGCAGTCTGCCTCATTTTCAGGGCTGAAACTGGTGGCGTTCCTGTGACATAGTAGAACGTGTAGCTGTTGCTTGTCATGTTGAAGTCAGCAACTACTCCGTAGCCGCCAAGCAGAGATGGATCAAGCATATTCTTTGCAGGCGTTGTCAGGTTATTGCCTGTGTAACCTATCATGTTCCATCCAGAAGCCAGAGGTATTGACCGCGAAGGTACTCCGCCGCCGCCTACTGCAGGCGTTGAAGTATTCCTCAACAGCGGCACTAAAACATTCACACCTGCGCTGTTGTTAACCCAGTATGACTTCAATGGATGTACATTTAAGTTTACTCCTAATCCTAGCGGATCGGGGATTACCTGCTGCAAGCTGGCATTATAGTACCGCACTTCCATTCCTGCAAATGGTGTCTGATTGGCGAGGTTGAACGGAACTGAGACGAGGTTCCATCCAGGCTGGACTGTCATTACTAAATCAGCTACAGTTATCGTTGCATTTCCTGAAACACCGCCGCTGGTTGCTGTTATGACAGATGTGCCTGTTGCATTGGCAGTGAACACGCCTGTTTGAGTGATATTTCCAACCGTTGTATTGCTGCTGTTCCATGTCACAACTATGCCAGTCATCGGGTAACCAAACTGATCCTGCGGAGCTGCTGTGAAGTTCACAGTGCTGTTTACAGTAACCGCTGGTGATTGCGGTGAAACCAATATGCTGGTCAAAATCGGTGTCACAACTGTTGTATTCGTGGTCACTGTTGCGTTTACACTGGAATTACCCTGCGAGGTAGCTGTCACGTTCACTACGTATGATCCAACCATTGAACTTGTAACATACAGCTGCACGGTTGTATTATTCGCACCTGCATTTAGTGGACCAACACTGGTAGCGCTCAGGGATGCAGTCGCATTCGCTGGAACCTGAAGTGTGAGATTATAGTTGTCTGTGAAATTTCCTGTGTTCGTTACTGTCAGAACATAGATTGCATTATTGTTAATCGTAGTGGTGTTCGTTGCGTTTGATGATGTCAGGCTAACGCCATTGACTATCGGGAAAACGGTCGTTGTCGTCATCGTTATGTCGGTCGCGCTTGCATTGTTCACTGAGGTAGCTGTCACGTTCACAACGTATGTGTTTGGTACTGATGCGGTAATGCTGAAAGAGACATTTCCTGTCTGACCTTGAGCAAGTGTAATGGCATTGGGGCTCAGGGATGCTGCGGTCACATTCGCTGGAAGCGGCTGCTGTATCGCAAGATTGAATGTGTCTGTGACAGTTCCATTGTTGGTTACTGGTATTGTATAGGTTGCAGGCTGATTTACAAATGTTGAGTTGGCGAGGTTAGCTGGAGTCAGAACACCATATGAAACTGTGGTGAGATCGACTCTGATGGTATTGCTTATATCAGTGGCAAGGACTGTTCTCGTGGCTGCAATAACGTTATTCACGTTAAAGTTGATATTACTGCCTGCGGTCACCTGGACGACACCACTATAGAGACCATTGATGATCGGGACGCTCGCAAGTAGCGCTCCTGTTGTTGTATTTGTAATATTGACGAGACTAGCCGTGCCATTTACTGTGACATAGCCGAAGTAGGTCGCATTATTTGTTGTCGATGATGGTGATGCCATTGCGGTTATATTTGTGGAGCCGCTTCCACTTGGAATACCGGCTGTTGCAGTTATGGTTCCCGCAGTACTTGCATTCACGCTCAGGGCTACCACTCCAGCG
>JAWOKW010000290.1:0-8824 GCA_033854095.1 Candidatus Methanoperedens sp.
GAGGTGCTGGCATGGGAGAAAAATAGAAACAACAAGAACGCGAAAGTTAATTGGCAATTCACTACAGAAAATGCCCGGATAAAGTTATCTCGACTTTATCCGACCCTTGAGAGTTGACTTGACACTACAATATTCTGTTGAATTACGTATAAATCATAAAATTTAAAGAATGTGGGAGCGGGGTAAGTCGAGAAACTGAGGATTTATTCAACAGAGCATCTGACTCACCACGTTTAAATATCAGTTAAGACATTACAGGGGTATGTTTAACACATTAAAAAATAGTATGGATGTGAAATATATTGTTAGAAGATACTGAAGTTCCGGGAAATGTGCCTTTGAGGCTTAGCGAATATCTCAGGGTATTGAAATTAACAAGAAAACCTACACGAGAAGAATTCAGCCTCATTGCAAAAGTAGCAGGTGCAGGCATACTCCTGATAGGATTTATTGGCTTTATCATATATTTATTAATAACAGTATTGCCGGGATGGTTCAAGTGAACGCTGAATCCGGTTTCTATGTAGTGAAGACTACTGCGAACCAGGAAAGGGCTGTATCAAATCTTATTGAGAAAGTGGCAAAAAAAGAGCATCTTGATATTCGTGCAATCCTCGCGCCTGATGAGCTGAAAGGATACATCCTTGTTGAAGCAGCAGGTCCTGAAATTGTGGAACAGGTCATCCAGACACTGCCTCATGCACGCGCGATGGTGAAAGGCAAGTCCAGTTTTGCTGAGATAGAGCATTTTCTGACTCCCAAGCTTACGGTTACAGGCATTACAGAGGGCAGTATCGTTGAACTCATTTCAGGTCCTTTCAAAGGCGAAAAAGCAAGAGTGAAGCGAATCGATGAAACTCATGAGGAAATCACTGTCGAACTGTTCGAGGCGATGGTACCCATCCCTGTGACAGTTCGAGGCGACAATGTGAGAATCTTGAAGAGAGAAGAGATAGAAAAGTAACGTCCCGTATTTTAAATACGGGGATATAGGAGAAACAAAAATGGTAAGCGTTGTAGAAGCATTGGTCCCTGGCGGTCAGGCTACGCCGGGCCCGCCACTTGGTCCTTCACTTGGTCCTCTTGGCGTGAATGTAAAGGCGATCATCGATAAAATAAATGAGCAGACAAAAGCGTTCAACGGCATGCAGGTGCCTGTCAAGGTGACAGTGGATGATAAAAAGCAGTTCACTGTCCAGGTCGGGACACCACCGATGTCTGCGCTCATAAAGAAAGAGCTCGGGATCGAGAAAGGCTCAGGAACACCCAATACGCAGACAGTTGGCAATCTTACAGCGAAACAGGCTGTAAAGATAGCGCGCATGAAGAAGAATGACACACTCTCAAAATCCCTGAAGAACGCTGTAAAGGAAATCGTGGGTTCGTGCGTTCCCCTTGGTGTGACCTTCGAGGGCCTGAAGCCTAAGGAAGCGATTGCTGCGATCAACAGCGGGAAGTTCGATGCTGAGTTGAACGAGCCGCTGTGATTTTTTTCTTGCATTGTATATTTGGATGAAATGGAAGATAAATTCCCAGATTACAAACACTGCCTAGATTTACAGAAGAAATATCCTATCACGCTGATTGTTATTATAGGTGATACCCACTGCGGGATAGGATATTCAAAACTATCGAGTATCATTATTATCCCGAGGAAAAATATTGAGTACATGGCGCCGTTCTTCAGGTAGATGTATCTCTTCACGTTTTCAATATTGCTTACTGTGACCTTCCTCACAACAAAAGCTCCTATTCCATTCCCAATGAGTATGAGGGGCACGGACAGGGTGAATGCAAAAGCTCCTACCACGCCGTCGATTGAGAAGGTGGCGTCAATCACTTCAAGATACAGGATTTTGCTCCAGTCGCTCATACTTCCGCCTGCCATGAGTTCTTTCTCGTGAACTTCTGCGTTCTGTTTAAATCCATGGGTTATAAAAAAAGCAGTTGAACCCATTACTGCCCCAAAAGCCATGAATGGGTGCTTCTGTAAGGAAAACCAGACGACAGCTGCAAGAATCATGGACACTATAGCAAAGAACCATGCACCGTGCTGATGAAAAAATTTTTCACCCCTAAGACCGTAATTTTTTGCTTCAATGAACAGCCAGTGGAAAAACAGGAATATAAGAAAAATCCCGCCACCCACAAGTAAAAAAGGAGCTGACCCTTCGATCACTTCTTTTACCTTTGGGTCTGCGCTAAAAGTTGCGGTCAATGCTCCGACAGGTCCTATGGCAGGGCTGGTCGCCCATACGATGCCCCATGGCAACATTCCCCTTATAACAAAGACCGCAAAAAGTAAGCCATAAAGCAGGAACCACCGCCTTGCCCTCATCGACATCGTTGAAAGCACTTCAGCATTGATCACCGCATTATCGATGCTGCTTATGGTCTCGAACAGCATAAGACCTATCACGATAAGGATAATTGAGAATATGTCCATGCGCACCAGCTAAATTTTTTTAGATAATGGTATGCCATAATGGCTTTTGTTCGTATAAAACTTCCTGTCGATGCTGCATACCAAACAATTAAATATAGAATTGTATTATTAAGCCTACTGCGCTCCGATAGTGTAGGAGGCCAATCATTCTGGCCTTTCAAGTTTTAAGCGTAAAAGGCGCTAAAATAAAGATAGCCAGAGACTCGGGTTCAAATCCCGATCGGAGCACCAGTTTCCTTTTTTATCGGCTTAAATCAAAATAGGAAGTTTTATAGTAATGTAGAACAATCCTTAAAAATTCAGTTTTACCTTGGTAGGGGAAACTGAGAAAAGAGATGACTAAAATGGATAAATCAGATATGGTGAGCCAAGCTCAGGCTATAAAGAGCAGTATAGATATCGAAGATTTTTTGCAGGATTGTAAGGCGAGAGGATTAACAGATCATACTATCGCGACATACAGATCAAACATAACTGTATATCTCGACATGGTGGGCGATCCGATCAAGGCAGATATTCCGATCCTATGTAAATTCCTTGATCACCTGAAAGTAATGAAATACAAAAGGGAAGGGACAATTAAAACTGGAATCCAGCCTAAGACCATTAAAGCCTATTTTTCAGCCATCAGTGCCTTTTATGAGTATCTTATTTTCACACATAAGATAGACATTAGCCCGATCCCTTCCTTCAGAAAGCGTTACCTATCAAGGATAAAGCAACAGTATAACGGTGAGAACTCAAGGCAGCTTATTGAGATCGAACAAATGAGACGGCTCATTAACCTGGACATGCCGATCATTGAAAGAGCTATCCTGCTGATACTCGCAAAGACAGGGATACGAAGGGGTGAGCTCCTCGCAATAGACAGAAATGATATCAATCTTGAAAAAAAGGAGATCATACTCAAGCCTAAAGCTAAAAGAACCAATCGATTAGTCTTTTTTGATGATGAAACAGCTATTCTAATGAAGGAATATCTTGAGTGGAGGGACTCAAGGACAAAATCAAATGCTCTTTTTATTTCCCCAATAGGCTTTAGGAGAATCCATAGAAACCGTGTTAATGAGATCGTAGCCTCGCATGGCAGCACTTTAGGGTTACATAATCCAAAAGGTAGCCTTAACCAGAAACTAACTCCTCACTGCTTTAGACACTGGTTTACCACTCATTTGAGACGGGCAGGAATGCCCAGGGAATTTATCCAGGAATTGAGAGGAGACAGGCGCAAGGATGCAATAGACATCTATGATCACATTGATCTATCTGAGTTAAAAGATCGCTATCTAAAATGCATTCCTAAGCTTTTAGAAAGAAAAGGGAGGTGGAAGCTATGGGATTAAATAGATTTGATGATGGGACTGGTATCCCTGTTATTTTTTGGGATAATAGCAGAGCTCGCCAGAAAGACATAGACAAATCTCAGGTCATGCATAGATGTTCTATCTGCAAACAAAGCTGGAATGAGCAGTTAATGTATTTTTCTTGGACTCTTTATGACTGGGTATGCCAGGAGTGCGGGACAGATTTCATACTTCAAGGAGGTGGCAAAAAAGTATGAAAATCAGAAAGATAGAAGATCATAGAGGAGACAAATATCTTTTAACGCTATATTCTGACGATTCGTTAAGAATAGAAAAAAGAAAGAAGATAGGCAGCAGTATCTCTATTATAATATTTACTCCTGATGTTTTAGAACAATTGAGGGGTTTTTTATGTGGTGGGTGATTTAATGAGTGATGATTACGGCGCAGGTCATTGGTCTTCTAATAAAGTATGGGACAGAAGAAAAGTTCCGTTTATCGATAAATCTGATAACAATAACAATAGAAAAGTGAGAAAAGGACAGGAGACCCCTTACAGAGACTCTTTTCATTATGGAGAGGAAGAAAAACAATGGTTAGACGCTATTCGACTTTATCTTACGAGTATTGATGAGAATACTAACTGGGAGAACAAAAGTATGCTTCTAAGGAAGGTGATTAAACTGGCTTTTGTTTTTTGTGAAACGATGAAATGGCAAAAAACCCTCGAAAATCCCGAAAAAAAAGATGATAAAAGCAACGATTAATTTTTGTCCTGCATATGTCCAAACAATTGTATGATCATATTATCATACGACAACATTTATAAAACCATTCCCTATTGTCATATGATATTACAATGGGAAATGGTTATATATTAATAAGTTAAAAAAATAAATACTACTAATGATAATTTAATAACATAATTCATTTTATTATTTTTCTTCATTTTCAGCCTCTACCTATTGATTTCTTAATTGTATTACAATAGGAAATGGTTATATAATAATAGTTTTTTGAAAATAAACAATAACAGTAGCGATTTTTATAAACAATCTAATTATTCTTCTTCCGCCCATAGTCATATGATCGGACAATTATTCACCAAAATGGGTACTTGGCAAATGAAAGTCGTTTAGTCTATCCTAATTTATCCTATTAGGCTATCCTAATAATTCAGGTATAAGAAGAAATGGACTAAGAACAAGAATCCTTATTATTGGAAAACCTATGATTTAGTTTATTTTACGGCTTTTTTTAAATTGCCTTCTCTTAATTTTTTCATCTCTTCTTCGTATAAATCCTTCCACGCCTTTCTTATCGCCTCTCGTCTATCCACGACCACACCAAATTCTGAAAGGATAGGTTGAAGCATTGATGCGCCTGCAAGATGGTTGTATATGCGTGGCATCTCACTGCCCTGATACCAGCCCGCATATTCGCAATGCTGAGCATATGATAGGACCTCACAGACCTCTGTGTTGCGTCCATGCCTGAATTTATAGGCTGTTACTTGTTTGTCTATACCTGCCCGCTTTCCCAGGGTCCTGAGGATTTTGTTGGCTGCATAATAGTTGATTTGCTCTAATTCCCTCTCAAGATCAATCCACACACTGCCATCTGCCCCTTTGGGATATGCTCTTTTCCAGGCTAACAGATAGGGAACTGAGAAATAAATAAATGGTCTCCTGCATCCTGTTTTCCCTTCTATATTCAGGAATGCCACATCTAATATTTCATCGTGCGTGCTGCCGTTTTGCACTCTCACAGGTATTTTCTGGAAATGCACATCATTCCATCGAAGTGAAAAAAACTCTTTTGGTCTGGAGTCTGATTCGTATAAGCAGGCTGCTATGGCTGCATCCCTGGGATTTTGTGCAGCCTGGACAAGTCTCTTGATATCAAAAATATCCAGTATGCTTTCAGGCAGTGCCTTGATAAGTTTGTTTGGCTTCTTGATTTTGATCAGAGTTGCGAGCTCTACCATGCCGTGATATCGAAGGATGCGCCGCAGCCCTATTAAATAGTCCCTCTGCGCCTCTAATCCCAATTCCCATTCGTGCCTGACCTTTTCTATGATCGCGTATAGATCATCCTTTGTCATTCTATGATAGGGTATAGCCCCACGCTCAAGCATAATCCGTAGAACTGAGATATATTTCATCATTCTGAACTTGCTTATCCCTTCTGCAAGATACTGACACGACATGGTGAGGATTGATTGTTTTTCATATTCGTCTATTTTTGAGTTTTGAAGTTTCTGAACGTAGAGAGTGTAATCTCTGTTTGTATTATACCACATAGCCCGCTCCCTCTAAAAGTCCTCTTAATCTGCAATCTTCCAAGAAATCGCTTATTTTTCCTTTCATAATATCGTTCTAATCAGACTAATTAGAACTATAAACTAAAATACTTTTCTGAACTATTAGACTAATTATGAGAAAGATAATAGGTACAACTAAGCAAACAACTGATGGAAAAATTACACTGATTGCAGATGTTCGTGAAAAACTAAAATCCAGTGGTGGAGATGTAATTGTATTCATAGAAGAAAATGGTAAAATCATTATCGAGAAAGCTTAATCCGACATCCTTGAGGCAGGATGATCAGTCTTAAGCCTGTATTCACGTTTAAATCAAAATTCAATTCCAAAAACACTTAGGGAAACGGAAAGTACCTTACAAGCAATACTATTAAAATAAACTATCACTGTATATTAAGGGAAGGGATTGGGTTAGGTAAAATACCCCAGCGCACACCAAAGAATCAATCACAGCAAGCCTTTTTTTATTTTATGATTTATAAAATAGATTTATGTGTGTAGATACAGTTTAGTTTATGTCTCCGCATGTCGTTTAAGCTATAATGAAGTTTTTCTTATGTCCTAAGTGTGGTCTCCATATGCACAGGCTTTATGGTCGTTATACCAGGGAGAATAAAGGAAAATTCTATAAAGTTCCTTTCTGGCATTGTCCATTATGTCATCTATTATGGAGAGAAGAGAAAGGAATCACGGAAATAGAACCAGGATCTAAGTGGTTCTATGCTATCGTACCTGAATAGAAGCTTTCAATAGAGGCTTTCAATACATAGCATCAAAAACCTAAAAATAATGCGCCATATCATGTTTATGAGGCTTGACTGTAAAAAAGAGTTATAAAAAGTTAAGCTGCGGCATTAGATTTCTCATATATGAAATATTTTTTTACTTTTCTACCTGAATGGATAAGTATTAAAACCTATCGTTCATATAGTACAAACGGTGTAATAAGTTTGAAAAAACTATTAGGTACGACAAAACTAACAACAGATAACAAGATGACACTCATAGAGCCTGCTGCTGAAAAAATGAAAGCAGAAAAGGGAGACCTCATAGCTTTTTATCAGGAAGACGGTAAAATCGTTATTGAGAAAGCATAGGTGAAAGAGAATGAATGAATTAACAGATGATGATAGAAAGTACCTCATCGCCAGGGTTACCGAATTAAAGAAGATAGTCAAATATCAAGAAGAAGAAGCGATACCTCAATTAAAAAGAGAAATAAGCATTCTTGAAAAATTGATAGCTTGAAAAGATAAATTATGGCAGCATCATTAGAAACAATATACACTGAGATAAAAACACTCAGACGGGAAGTAGAATTGATCAAAAGTGCCCTCATTCCTGAAGAAGAAATTAGCGATGAGGAGAGGTTAGAGATTCATAAAATACGGGAAGAGACGAAGCGTGAAAAATTCAGACTTGATGATGTACTTGCGGAATTGAATGTTTGAAATTTTCTTAAGCAACGCTGCCAGAAAAGCTTTAAAGAATCTTGATAAGCAAATAGCAGATAGAGTGAAAAAAGCCCTTCTCACTCTTAAAACATCTCCGTTGCCGATAAAAGAATACGACATCAAAAAGGTTGTAGGCGAAGAGGACACCTACCGCTTAAGATTCTCAAGATACAGGATTGTTTATGACATTGATTGGAATAACAAAACGATTACTGTAATCAAAATTGATAAAAGAGACGAAAAAACATATCGCCTATGACACTTGCAGATATTAGCCGTAAGCTGGATGTGGGGATTGAATTATTAATCTTCCAGATATGCCACCAAGACTTTTTCGTTTCAGGGGCAGGCAATAACAGCCTATCGCTTAGACTGCTTTTATAGCGTCCAATGCTTCAAAGACTGAGGCTTCAAGGACTGATCATCCTGCTTCAAGGATTCCTAAGCATATTGATTTTATTTTTTTCATATCATTTTCGGGTATCTTCCCCCTTATCCCCCTTCCTGCTTGCACCCTGCTGCACCCTGCTTGCACTCACGATATCGCCGAGATCAAAGAACATAAATTTAAATCATATCAAGATGACTTATGATTAGGAAACGCTGATGATTATGAGAGCAAGTCTTGTGAACATATCATTTAGTGCAATCATAACTCACCTGCCTAAAAATGCGTTTCTTAGGCTTCAGGGTGCTACCACACTCATAAATTCCTGGCTCTCAGACTTTAGTCATCTCGACCAGGGATTTCAGAAGCTGGGCTTCGATTGGGAGTTTGAATAAAATCAAATCCCGATCGGAGCATGGGTGGGACCCATTCATAAAGAAAGGGTTCCAAAAAACGGGTCTTATAAAGACCCAATTCTAATAATTTTCGCGCCGAGCGAAAATTAAACAAACTACAGGCATTGAACCTACCAAATATTTCAGTGCCTGTTCTTTCTTTTATGGAAAACAGCGAGCTGCATTCTCGTTATTTTCACATTTGGGTCACTATTTTGCTGGGACAGGATAGAAAATCTACCTGATCTCCGGAGAAGCTGGCGCGACATGACAATTAATAACGGCAGCAGTTAGCGAAGTACAAAAAGCCATGAAATGAATGGAGGATTAGACAAATTCATTTCATATAGGGTGTGAAGGGTGGTATATTGTCGGAAAACATACTCCGATCGCTCTAACTTAGAATATTGTTGGTAATCTGGCTGGGCATAAAATTGGTGGGGATAAATTTCTTTCTAAATTGAGTAAATCTTTTGCAGGAGCTTTCAAGCATGCTTTGATCAGTTCTTTCAA
>JAWOKW010000291.1:0-6118 GCA_033854095.1 Candidatus Methanoperedens sp.
ATTCCAGCCAGATACCGTTGTTGTTGCTGCTCGATGCAATGTTGCTTTCAATGTTATTGTAGTTAGAAGATTTCAGATGGATGCCATTGTCGTTGTTCGAGGCAACGTTACTTGTAATAGTATTGCCGCTGGAAGATTCCAGATGGATGCCATCGTCGTTGTTCGAAACGGTGTTGCTCATAATGAGATTGTTGCTGGAAGATTCCAGCCAGATACCGTTGTTGTTGCTGCTCGATGCAATGTTGCTTTCAATGTTATTGTAGTTAGAAGATTTCAGATGGATGCCATCGTCGTTGTTCGAGGCAACGTTACTTGTAATAGTATTGCCGCTGGAAGATTCCAGATGGATGCCATCGTCGTTGTTCGAGACAACGTTGCCAGTAATAACATTGTTGTTTGAAATGACATTAATTCCAGCTTGATCAGGACCGCTATTCTTAACCTCAAATCCATCAAGCGTGCTCCATCCTGCGCTTAACGTTATAACATCGCTGCTGCCTCTTCCATCCACCACAGGTTTTCCGCCTCCAGTATCGACCCCTCGCAGGGTAAGCGGCTTATTCACGTTCACATACTCATAATTAATGCTGCTGTCCACATGGATCTCATTACCTGGGTCTGCATCGTCAATAGCAGCCTGGATAGTGAAGTAGTTGATGTTTTTGTTCATATTATGAACAGGATACGTGGGCTCTGTCAGCGGCAGGTAATCAATATTGAAGAAATCAAGATTATATTGCGAGTCGCAAATCCCATCCCTAACATAATCAGAGCACTCCTCACTCTGGCTGAACCCTGTGCCTGATGGGTTTGCCCAGAAATTTCCTGCAATGTAAGGACCTCCGATTATATTTGTGCCTGGTGTTTTGGTAGTGTTCCATGTGTTCCATGTGCCACCCGGGTTAAAGAAGTTGTTGTTATTGTTGAAAAGATTGTTATAGATAGTGTTGCCGCTGGAAGAGAACAGACCGATGCCGTTGTTGTAGTTGTACGAGATAGTGTTGCCTGTGAGGTTATTGTTGCTGGAAGATTCCAGATGGATGCCGACGGTGTTGTACGAGGCAGTGTTGCCTGTTATGTTATTATTGCTGGAAACTATCAGATAGATGCCTCCCCCGTAGTTGTTCGAGGCAATGTTATTATTAATAACATTGCTATTTGAAGTGACTTTAATTCCAGCATATCCAGGACCGCCATTTATAGCCTCAAATCCATCAAGCGTGACCCCATTTGCGCTCAATGTTATAACATCGCCGCTGCCTCCTCCATCCACCACAGGTTTTCCTCCTCCAGTATCGACCCCGCGCAGGATAAGCGGCTTATTCACAATCACGTGCTCGTAATAAATGCCGCTGTCCACATGGATCTCATCACCTGTGTTTGCATCGTTAATTGCATCCTGGATCGTGGAGTAGTCTGTGCCTTTGTTTATGTTATGAACGGATGTGGACAGAGGCAGGTAATCAGTATTGCTGGCAGTCTGAACAGGTAACGTTAAATCCTGAGCTAAAGGCTCCTCCTCATGTACCTGATACCGTTCTCCTCCCTCTGGCTGTCTGTTCGGATGTGAAACGGTGGTATTGGCGCTCCCATCATCAGAGTATCCTGTCACATTGGCTGGGGATGCTGCGCCAAAAGCTTCATCATCGCCATCGTATGTTCGGTTCCACACTTCTGCTCCCGCAGGCAGCAAAAGAGATACTGCAAGAATTACAATTAATATCACTAACTTCCTGTTCATTGATCTTCACCACTTCTGTTCTGGATATTCCCACCCATTTTTGAATATCCCTTCTCTTTATTTTTGGGGACTGTTAGCTTAAAGCTTGCGGTTCGCTGCAGCGCAAATGGTTTGAATGTGTCACGACGGCACGGATAAAAAATAAGATTTATATATAATCCTTACCTTATCAGGCTCAATGAAATTGAACCTTAAAGATGCCTTCATGATGGTCAGCGAAAGTACATGCAGCGCGGATATGTACTATGCTACGGGATTTTTAGCAAATGATTCTTTCATATACCTGAACTCAAGAACAGAGAAGCTTCTTGTCTCGGACATGGAACTGGGCAGGGCGAGGAAGGAATCCATGATAAGAGATGTGGTCCCAACATCAAGATATGGGATAATGGAAAAACTGAGACAGCTCAAAGACGCTGATGCTGCTTATTGCGCCATGATAGCGGAGTTCCTGCGCTCTGAGAACATAGAACGTGTCACGGTCTCGTATAACTTTCCTGTTCAGCTTGCGGATTGCATGAGAAAGGAAGGTTTTGAGGTGATTCCTGTAAAAAGCCCTTTCCGAGAAAGCCGTGAAGTAAAAAAAGACCACGAGATCAAAGCCATCGAAAAAGCCCAGCGTGCTGGGGAAAGAGCACTGGCTGACGGCTTGAACGCAATAAAAAAAGCCTCGGTAAGGAATGGAAAGCTCTGGCAGGGGAATGCGCCCCTTAAAGCTGAAGATGTAAGAGCAGTGGTCGAGATGTCGCTTCTTTTGCAGGGATGCGAATCCTCAGACACAATCATAGCATGCGGGAAAGGGAGTTCTGACCCGCACTGGCAGGGTGAGGGTGAATTGCTCGCTGATGAACCCATCGTTATAGACATGGTGCCGCGCTCAAAAAAAGAGAGATATTATTCAGATATGACAAGGACAGTGGTGGTTGGAACGCCTTCTGAAGAGCTAAAGGAAATGTACTCGGCTGTCAGGGATTCGCAGGCATGCGCTATAAATAGCATAAAAGCTGGTGTTACTGGCAGCGAGATACACAGCATCGTATGCGATGTACTTGAAGAGAGAGGTTATGAGACTTCAAGGGGCAAAAGCAGAGAGTTCACAGAGGGCTTTATCCACTCAACTGGGCACGGTGTTGGGCTTGATATCCATGAAACACCGAGCCTGAGCGAGAGCGGCAAGGAACTGAAAGCAGGATGCGTTGTCACAGTAGAGCCAGGTCTCTATTCTAAAAGGACAGGCGGCGTCAGGCTTGAAGATGTTGTGTTGGTGACAGAAAGCGGATGCAAGAATTTAACTATGTTTGAGAAGAATCTGGTGTTAAAATGAAACAGGCTGAAGAAATCATCGAGAAATACAGGAAGGCTGGAAAAATCCTTTCTGAGGTACGTGCTGAGGCTGTAAAAAAAGTGGAAGAAGGCGCAAGCCTGCTTTCAGTTGCAGAGTTCACAGAGAACCTGATACGTGAAAAAGGTGGTGAGCCTGCCTTTCCCGTGAACATCTCACGAAATGATGAAGCAGCTCACTCCACCCCTTCTTTTAATGATAAGTCTGTTTTCGGGAAGGATATGGTAAAGCTGGACATCGGCGTACATATCGATGGATACATCGCTGACACGGCAGTAACTGTTGACCTCTCTGGAAATCCTGAACTTGTTAAAGCAGTAGAAGCTGCTCTATCTTCAGCTATCAAGTTCATCCATGCAGGCGTGAATACTTCTGATATCGGGGGCGTTATCGAGGACGCTATAACTTCATACGGATATAAACCAATTGTGAATCTCACAGGACACGGTCTTGCGCAGTATATCCAGCATTCTCCGCCTTCCATCCCGAATAAAAGAGTGCCTCATGGTGTCGTGCTCGAAGATGGGGACATTGTGGCGATAGAGCCATTCGCCACGAACGGGGCAGGAAAGATACACAACGCAGGGAATGCCGAGATATATCATCTTCTGATGAGCAAGCCTGTCCGCCATCCAGCAGCTAAGGCATTATTGCAGAAGATAGAGGCGTACAAAACTCTTCCTTTTGCTAAAAGGTGGCTTGGGGACCGTATCGATTTTGCAGTGCTCACCCTTGTCAAGGCTGATATCATCCAGTCGTACCCTGTACTGAAAGAAATCAAAGGAGGGCTGATTTCACAGGCTGAACATACAATTATCGTTACGGCTGATGGATGTGAGGTAATCACACAATGAGGAGCTTTTTTATCCTTCTCCTCATAATGTTCACAGCAGCCACAGCCAGCGCAGAGCATCTATGGGTTAATAATATCACTGTTAATGAATACAATATGACGTGGAACTATACTGAGACTTTTACAGGGATGGATTCCATAACTTATAAAATCGGTATCGATACCACACTTGGCAATAACGACAGCTTTGTCAATGCATGGGAAGTGCTCAATGCTGATAAAGACATACGCCGTGTGCTTCGAGAATCAATCGACAGCGAGCCAGATGTCAGGATAAATAATGAGACTTCTGGCATTAAAGTGATTGATATTGATTCAAAGCTATCAAATGAAATCCTTGGTAAAACCCACACCCCTGCGACTATTGTGAACAGATATACTGTTAAGTACAGTTTCAACGATAGCATCCTTAATGCAAGCAGTATATGGTTTCTTGGGCAGGCAAATACTTCTGCGACCATTGTTATGCCTGCTGGTATAGATGTTGTTAATATCAGCGGTATGAACAATGTCACAGAGAATATTACAGACCATACAGAGGTAAGTGGGATTTTCAAACAAATATCAAAGGACAGAGGGGAGATAACTCTCAACCTGACAAAAAATACATCCTTTCAGACACCTGTGACCACTTCGCCTGCACCAGCGGTCAATATAACTGCAAATAATACAACAAAAACGGCGTCTGAAATAGTATCTGTGATGAGAGATGCAACTGTCATAATAGCAGGGATTGTAATTATTTTATTGATATATGTTTTTAAGATCTATAGAAAGTAGGTTGCAAATTGCTGTGGTTTAATTTAGGAAAAATTTGGGTATAATACTGGGAAAACCATTTAAATAGTAAAAACAATGCCTAAGTGAGGAGCCTGAAAATCCTATCCTATCCAATCCTACTTTTTATTGGCTCCTCGTGCTTCTAATACTATGAACTGCGTTGAGATAAAGGTTATGGTGGATTCAGCCACTATATCTATTTGAAAATGTATCAAAGCGTGTATGCAAATGGACAAGGCAAACGATCCCATATCTGAAACGATCATTGAGGTCAGAGCTCTCACCAAGGTTTTCGTTTCAAGAGGAAAGAAAATAACAGCAGTGGACGATGTCAGTTTCGAGGTATTCAGAGGAGAGATTTTTGGTATGATAGGACCGAACGGAGCAGGCAAATCCACCACATTTGCCATGATGACCACATTAATAAAACCTACGGGCGGAAGTATAAGGGTTGCAGGTTTTGACGTTGAAAAAGAGGATGACAGGATACGGACTATCATAGGTATCGTCCCTCAGAAGCTCAGCCTTTACCCTGACCTCACAGCAAGGGAGAACCTTGAGCTTATGGGCAATCTTTATGATGTGCCTAAAAAGGTCAAGGAAGAAAGGATTGAGTACTACCTGAAACTCGTCAATCTTGAAACCAACGCAGACCGCCTTACTGGCGGCTTCTCAGGCGGCATGAAGCAGCGCCTTTCTGTTATCAGCGCAGTAATACACGACCCGCAGATAATCTTCTGGGATGAGCCGACCACAGGTCTTGACCCGCAGACAAGGCAGGCTATCTGGAAACTTGCTCAAAAGTTCAATAAGGAAGGAAAAACTCTTATTTTTACCACGCATTACATGGATGAAGCAGATAAACTCTGCGACAGGGTCGCCATAATGAACGCTGGTAAACTGATGGCTTTAGATGCTCCTGAAAACCTGAAGAAGGCTTCAAACAGCACGAGCCTTGAAGAAGTTTTTATCCACCTGACAGGTGAGGAGATACGTGATTGAAATGCATTTAAAAAATGAACTCAGGAAATCCTGGGTAATTATGATCAAGGAGTTCAGGCAGATACTCAGGAAAAAAGCATTCATGATCCCAATGTTCATGTTCCCCATAATTATGATCATCTTTTTTGGCTACGGCATGGGCGGCACGATTAAAAATGCTGACGTTCTCGTCATCAATGACGACATAGGCACAGCTTCAAGTTCCCTTGTCCAGGAAATTGGAAGCTTCATCCCTACATACGGGGATGTCAAAATGTTCTCTGTGACGTACACAAAGGATATGTCGCAATCCGAGGCTGAGAGAAAAATAGATGCAGGGTCGTATAAAGCCGTGCTGATAATCCCGCAGGATTACAGTAAACTCGTGGCAAAAGATGAGAATGTGACCCTGACGCTGCTG
>JAWOKW010000292.1:0-3180 GCA_033854095.1 Candidatus Methanoperedens sp.
CGCTGTTATTCCAGTTGCGATTTTGAGGGTACACCCTTTGCAAACTTTATATGAAACCATTTTTCACCTCCTCTGAATACCACTGTTTTAATTACAGCACAATCTCACCTATCGAGGCACGCTTCATCAGCACCAGGTCACCAGCGTCTGCAAACTGTCCATTGTTGTTCAGATCATATCTGAAATCTGATGGGATTTCACCGATTGAGGCACGTTTCATCAGCACCAGGTCACCAGCATCAGCAGATTCACCATTGTTGTTCAGGTCGCCTTTTAGCCAGAGAATCATATTTGCTGCTGCATTTCCATTCATAACTATACCTGTGGAATTCATAAAAAACATCGGCTTTGATGCATTTACATAGTAACTGCCTGCTGCTATGTCTGCGAAGCTATAGAACCCTGAAGCGCCCGTAGCGGTTGATGCGACAATGCCGCTTGAGTTGATAAGGTTAATAATCACACCTGGTATGCCAGTTGCATTGTTGCTATAACTGATACTTCCTGTAAGCGTCGCACTCCCGCCTGTTATTACATCCTTAAATACTCCCTGATTATTTCCCATCTTATCTGAGACATGAATAAATGCCCTGTATAATCCATTTGGGACAGTAGTTGAGATAAGGTAGGGATTGTTCAAGTTGCCGACATCATATAAAGTATAGGTTGATCCATTGACCGGGCTTGGTGGATTTTCCCATCCCAGCAGGAATTTGAATTTTGTGACCTTAAAAGTGCTGAGTCCATTTTCTATTGACAAAAGAGTAAAAAGATCATTGTACTCCGAAATTTTAGATAATATGCCTGTGGTCCTATTAAACCACAGGATAGCGTTAACTTCATCGGATGCATCATTCTTCTTAAAAAACCCAATTACACCATAATAATCCAGCCAATACGATTGATTAAATATGCCTGTGGTTACTATTTCTTGTGAATTTCCTTTTTTGATGCTGAATGAATTAGCATACCAGCTTGCAGAGTAGTTTCCATTTATTCCAGAATTATTGATATCTAACCCTAAAAGCGTCATATTATCGCTCAATAAATTATTTATGTCAACGATTCCGAAGTTAACATTACTTAGGTTTTCTCCACCCACAAATGCTGAAGCTTTTGCAGGATTTGTAGGGCTTATTGACACGTTTGGTTCTATCTTTGCATCTCTGATGAATTGTTTCTGTATCATCCCATTAAGCCCTGCAGAAAGAGTGTAATATCGAGTTATTATCCATCTGTTAGAGATATTCGTTGAAACTGAAGCGTAATGAACACCCTCAGGGAGAATTTCTTTTGGGGTTGTGGCTGTATTTCCGAATTGATCGGGAGCTTGAGTTCCATTATAGATTATCCACATCCCATAATATGGTTTAAATAATACCGAATTATTATTTTTTAAATCAACTCTAATGATAATGGATAGATTATACGTTTTCTTTTCCTTCAGTTTTGTTGTATTAAAGAGAAAGTCTATCTCATGTTCATTTCTCATCGGAAAAGGTCTAATTTCGCTAAGGGGCGCATCTGTAAGAAAAGTATCTAATATCAAAGAGGCATTCATTGATGATCTTTCAGAAGCTTGAATATTACCACCTGCTGGCGTAAAATTCATATCATCAAATGTGAAATTAAATTCAGCCAGTTGATACCCATCCTCCTTAAAAAAGGAATTATTCAATTTTCTACCAATGCTCATCGGCAAATATTCGTTTATATGACCTTTTTTCCCTGCATCAACTGTTAGCCACCTCTCTCCACCCAATGAAAAATTTTCTGGAAAAATCCATTTAGCAAAGCTGATGTTCCAATTTGCATATTCTGGATAGCTCACACTTGAAATATTATCAGCTTGAAGAGTATATTGAAGATTTCCCAGGACAGTATTAGTAGTATCATTTATATTTTCTATTCCCAATGAGTAACCCTGCCCCATCGAATACCACCCACTTATAATGCTATCATTATTTGACTTTACTCCGCTTCCAAGAGTTAACTTGAAATAAGCTAACGGATCAGCTGATTGTATTCCATCGTTTGAATAAAGATCCCTAAAATCCGCATTATCTATCGAATTCTGAATCCATGTATAATTCGCTACGCTGCTTGTATTCACTGTAATTGTCTCTGCCCTCGCCCCGCCAGCCAGTAGAGCCAGCATTATTATTATTCCAGCCACAATTCTGAGGTTACACCCTCTGCAAATGTTATACGACTCCATTTTTTCCTCCTATCCATTAATGAATAATGTGCATAGTACGTTTTTGATCAAATCACCATAATACATCTTTTATCAAACCATGAAACTATTAAAAGTTATCGAAACACAGACATCTTCATTACCTCAGAAATGATAATATGCCTCTCATGAATGTAAGTTTCTCATCCCTTGCCCTTGTAAACAATCCTTTTGATTGGGCATACGACCTGGAAAAACTGGGTTTTACAGGCTGGGAGATTGTAAGTGAAGGGAAACAGCAGTTAAACGACACAACGCTCTTGGAAATAAAAAACATTCGCGAAACCACGAACCTTGTACTTACTCTCCATCTTCCTTTCTCAGACCTTAATCTGGCAAGCCTCAATCATCCGATATGGAAAGAGACAATAAGACAAATGAGCAGATGTCTTGAGAGAGCATCAGATTTTATAGAGCTTGCCGTGGTACATCCAGGACATCTGTCCCCTCTTGGCATGCAGCTTCCCGAAATGGCATGGCGGCAGAACATTGAAGGCTTAAGGACTGTCTGTGATTTCGCTTCTGATTTCGGTATTAAAATCGGGGTTGAAAACATGGTGAACATGCAGCATATCTTTGGGAAACAGCCGGGTGAGATTATGGGGATGATCGAGTCCATAGAGCGGGACAACGCTGGACTCGTGCTTGATGTAGGACATGCGAATACGAACAACAATATTGATGAGTTCCTTGGCGACCTTGGCAAAATAATCCATGTGCATCTCCATGACAACAATGGCAAACATGATGAACATCTTGAACTTGGCAAAGGGAATATAAACTGGAAAAAGGTCATCAAGAAATTTGACGGATACAGAGGCAGGTTCGTGACAGAAGCAAGGACTGTTCAGGAAGGAACAGCCAGTTTAAAATATCTGCAAGGTCTTAAATAGACATTATGGAAAAAACTACTTTCAGGACAAAAGATGGAGTTAAAATCTCAG
>JAWOKW010000293.1:0-3480 GCA_033854095.1 Candidatus Methanoperedens sp.
AGGTTCAAGCATACTGCTTGCATGTGAAGAGGAAGCCAGGATTCTTGGGTTGAATAAAATCATCACGCTGACGTATGCACCAGGGTTCTTTGAAAAACACGGTTTTGTCAGGGTGAAAAAGAGCACACTACCTCATAAAATATGGAGCATGTGCATAAAATGCCCCAAGTTCCCTGAATGCGACGAAATACCGCTTATGAAGAAAATCGATTAGTCGAACCTGAACGTCTGTTCTGTTTTTATCCTTTCATCAACCTCGTCTGCATATCTCTGTTTAAGAACAGCTATAACATCTTTACGCCATTTCTTGACATTCGGGCATCTCTCATCCACTGTGTCCACATCCACGACCGGATATAGCTCACACAGGGTCGGACGGCATCTATATATCAGGCAGCGTTTTTCCCTGTTTAAGAAGATGCACTGCCCCTTGATCATCTTTACTGCAAAGTATGTCCCATGCTCACCTTTCGCTTTTTTGAAATATTTTTTCGAAGTTAGCTCTATGCCGTATTCCTTTTTAACGCTTGCTATCAGCTCTGAGACCTCTTCATCTGTCAGAACAGGACAGCTATGACAGCACAGGGAACCGCAGAGCCTGATATCGCAGTTCAGTTCATAGTTCTCAGCCATTTCCTCATTTCTTCGTCGCTTCTCTTCAGGTATAAGCATTTATATCCTGTATTTTGCATATATTAATGCTGCTGTGACCAGTACCAATGCCAATATGATTACATAGGACAGATGATTGCCCTCAAGTGTGAACCCTAAAATCCCATTGTTGTCTCCTCCGGTCTTGCTCGGTAATCCTGTTGCGTTTGAAAAGCGCTCTTCTATCCCTTTATTTCCTGTTATAATATAGGCTAAAAGACTTACGACCAGAAATATGAATACGATTGCTCCAAATATAATAATCCCATTTTTATTACTTTGCTGCTGCAACAGGCGTCACCTCTTTGAGTATATCGGGCCTGACCCTGTTAATGTATGACACCACATATCCAGTGATTATGGACTCTATGATTGCAATTCCCATGTTGACCGCAGCGATGAGGGAAAGTCCATAGAGAGTGGTCTGGATATCCTGATTAACGCCCTGTATTCCAGATATGAGGATTATCAATATCATCGCAATGTTGCCGAAAAAGAGTCCAATAATCGCTCCTGTACCTGCCTTAGAGAACGTATCGAGATTGACCTTTCCAAGCGCTTTATATACGCCGTACGCAATCGTAACTTCAACCATGTTTACGAGGATGTTCGCGCCTACCATGCCCCAGCCGCCATGACCGATAGCGGCAGATAATATGTTCACTATGAGCACAATGGGACCGCCAATCACTGGCCCGGCAAGTATACCTATAAGTGGGGTCAGGTTCATATGTACTCCGCCGAACAGGGGTATGTTGACCTGGAATATTGCAAAGGATGCGGCTGTTAGCATGGCAGCCAGCGTTATTGCTTTATTATCTATTTTCTTAATCTTCTTCAACCAGTACAAGCATAAGCCCAGAATTATGATGGATAAAATCCACCACGTAACGATCCATTGTACGGAGAATGCTCCATCAGGGAGATGTATATGTGCCATGCGCTATCTCGCATTATTTACAGCAACAGATTATAAATACTATTGCTGCCTTAATTTCAAAAGCGCTGCTTTAATTAAAGTTTCTACCGAGGGTTCTTTCAACCCTGATGATACAGCGTTCACAGCTTCCTCTGACTCGCGCTTTGCAAATCCAAGTGAAACAAGAGCGCTCACAGCATCATAGTTCGTGTCACTTGCAGGAACATAGCCTTCCATTTTCTTTTTTATTTTATCCCTGAGTTCAAGTATCAATCGTTTAGCATTTTTTTGACCTATCCCTGAAATGCGGGTCAGGATTTTTTCATCTTCATGGATTATTGCGCCTGCGAGCTCTTCTATCTTTATCTGGGATAGAATGTTAAGCGCTATCTGAGGACCTACTCTTGTCACGCTGAGCAGGAGTTTGAACATCTCAAGTTCGCTCGCTGTCGTAAATCCATAGAGCGTCAGGGCATCCTCCCTTACATTGAGATGGGTATAAAGCTTTACTTTTCCTTTTTTATTTGCAAGTTCCTTTAATGCAGGTTTTGTCACATTGATCTTATATCCGATTCCATTGACATCGAGCACAACAAAACCTTCGCCCTGATGTGCTATTTCGCCGCATATATGTGAGATCATGATACTATATTATTATATTTAAATCAAATTTGATTTTATTTCATTATTTATAATCCTTGAGCATAACGATTTTTTTATTAGACTATGCCGAGATGCCTTAAAAACATGTCGAAAAAACAGACCTGTAATATGTTTAAAAGTGATTTTATAATATTTTGTTGTTCCTTAGAGTTAATAATATTACATAAAAATAGAACATACCTACTATTAATCCAGCAACCAAACCGATTTTCCAAAAATAGTCAAGTTTATGGAAATTCAACTCTTTTGCAACTTTCATACAACTTATACCCCCAGCCAATGAAAGAAGTATTAACGCAAAGACTATTATGTTAAAAATTGACTTCTGCAATGACGCAATGAGAATAAGAACACTAAAAATAATATCCATCGCTCCAATATACATTAATAGAAGTCGAAATAATGATGGAAATATCTCAGATGATTTAAATTCTTCTTTCGTTCCGTAGCTCGGTAAGTTCTCTGCGGAGTTCATCGTTACTTTTTCTCACTTCGTTTAATTCTTCTCTATATCCAATCTCTAATTTTAACCTTATTAAGTCTGCATTAACCGTTTGAAATTCCTTATTTGTTGCATCTTTTAATGCATCTATTGCCTGCCGAAAGTATTGAAATAGCATCACCAAGATTGCAAATATAATACCTACAATGATGGAAGATGGACTTAATAGATCTGATAAAGATAGCATTGTTGGAATGTTATAAATAGTTTTGTTATATTAAAAATTTCGATGGAAAGGAATAATCCTTTGATCTCCTATTATATTTTATACAAATTTCCACTTTGTTCATATATTTCACATAATGCATTTATAAACCTAAAACGCTCATGAACTGGCGTTCAGCATGAAATATGAAAAACCGCAATGCTTTGGCATTGCATTATAAGTTTTTCATGGGAAATAGAACACGGGTTGGACGGATTTGCACGGATTTATGCATCCGTGTCCATCTGCGTCATCCGTGCCATCCGTGTTCTATCCTTTTGCCCAATTTATATGACATAAAGCGATCGAAAGCCCATCTGCCGCATCATCTGGCTTGGGAAGTTCATTTAGTTTTAACAGCCTCTTTATCATTTCCTGCATCTGCCTCTTATCTGCTCGTCCCGAGCCTGTTATCGCCTGCTTCACTTGATTTGGGGTATATTCAAACACAGGTATTTGCTTTTGCTCTGCAGCAAGAAATATAACACCTCTGGCTTCACTCACGCTCAATGCATTGGTCACGTTTTTCGTGAAAAATAG
>JAWOKW010000294.1:0-8214 GCA_033854095.1 Candidatus Methanoperedens sp.
TTCAACGAATGCATGGAGCAGATAGATGATATCCCATACAAGAATAAGCTTCTTGAAAAGATACTGGATATCGTTGAGGAGGAAGATTATGGTCTTGAGACGCAGGAAATGCTCTACGGCATGGTAACTGAAGAAAATATCAGCCGCATAGAGAAGTATATGCTGGAAAAACTGGAGAAAAAAAGAAAGACCGCTTCTGACTCCAGTTATGGGTATAAAAAAGAAGGCACAATAGAACTGCTGATCGGGCTGTATGAAAAACTGGGAAAGTATGAAGAGATGCTGCGTATTGCTCGATATGAGCTTGCTGACAGGGAAGATTATGCAAGACTTGCGAATGTCCTTGCTGAGGAGGGGAAGTTTGAAGATGCCTTCGATGCTGTTAAAAAAGGGCTGACATTGCCTGGAGAGATGTTTTTTAGCTTAAATAAGCTGTACTTTGATCTTGCAGAGAGATTGATCCATGAGAAACCTGATATCATTGATTTTAAGACCTCTCTTGCTGTCGCTTTTGAGATGCTGTCAAAGCGGTTTGATAAAGAGGATTACGAATCGATAAAGAAAGTCTTCTCTGGTATCGGCAAACTTGAGGAGTTCAAATCCGCAGTGCTGAAAAACCTGAAGAACAAAGACAGTATTATCCAGGCTCTTATGCATGATGGGGAACTGGAGGCAGCGATAGATATAATACGCTCGGAACCCCGAATTTATCCGCGTCTTATAATCGAGGTCTCAAAAGCAGCAAAGGATAAAGGCATGATTGAGGAATCGAGCCAGCTTACAAGGATCGCGCTTGAGCAGGGATGGGCTGATGCATCTCCGCCAATGAAAGAGCTTATTAAGGTAATGATAAAGACCTCAGACATAGAGGTCCTGCGGAAACTCTGCGATAATATCGTAAAAAAGAAAGACTCAAGAACTGCGATCCTGCTGATACCCTATCTTGTGAGAAAAACACCTGAACTGGCAGTCGCGCTGGCAAAGAACTTCATAAATGCCATTCCTGTGGAGCTGCTCGTGGAAGTAGCGAGGTCTGGGGCAGAAAAGATGCCTGAAGATGGTGTTCTGCTATGCAGGATGAGGATAAATGAGGATATTCTTCGCTCCCATGTCTATTATGATAAAGCCATTTTACTTCTTAAAACGATCAGGGACATATATAAAGCGAAAGAGAATGAGGCGAAGTGGGTTGAATTCATCAGAGGATTTGCCTCAGAGCACAGGGGTAAGAAGAAGCTGATGGAGATGGTACGTAAAGAGTTCGGCTCTATGTAGCTGCTCATATACTCACCGACACTTTCACCACGCACAAGGCATTACTATATAGAAATGCCCCTCATCTGCCGAATGATGCTGAGGCAGAGTAATGAAGATAGTCATCGATCACCGTGAAATGCGCTCAGGAGTGGCTGAGGCGCTTGAAAGATCTGGCGCGGATATTGAGATCACAACCCTGGAAGCAGGCGACTATGTTGTGAGCGACCGCGTGGCATTTGAAAGAAAGACCGTGGATGACCTCTTTGCGACCCTGATCGAACGCAGGGAGCTGTTTTCGCAACTGAAAGACCTGTCGGGGTCGTACAGGCTGCCCATCCTTATCATCGAGGGTGGAGACACATTCTTCTTTTCAGGTCGCAGGGTGCATCCGATGGCGATACAGGGCTTTCTCAACACTATCGCCCTTATGCGCATCCCGACTCTGTATACGCTCAATGAGGCAGAAACTGCGCAGGTTATCGGTATGATAGTTGAAAAAGAGCAGGGGGCGAGAAACAGACATCTCAATCTTCATGGAAAGCGCAGCCGCCTCTCGCAGAGCGAGGCTAAGGAATATCTTGTGGCATCGATCCCAAGGGTCGGGTCAGTGGCGGCAGGGAATTTGCTCAGGCACTTCGGCAGCGTGGAAAAGGTGATGGCAGCGCCGCGGGAGGAACTGATGAGGGTGGAGCGTGTTGGGGTGAGGATCGCGGAGAGGATACGGGAACTTGCGGGAGGGAGGTATGATTAAATATATCTTCTTTTAAGTCTTACTGGTAAACTGTGTAAACCATGGAAGACGAGACAATAACAATCAGCGCAAAAGGACAGGTCATCATACCAGTTCGTGTCAGGAAAATGTTCGGGCTTAGAAAAGGTGATAAACTTATGATTGAAGCCGGGGACAGAAGCATCACAATGATACCGAAAACGGTTGACCTTACAACGCTGGTCGGGTCGATAAAAGGTCTTGACATCGAAACCCTAACAAAGCAAATAGTAAAAGATCGGGAGGATGATGAAGAGAGGGAAAGGCTGATAGAAGAAGCGCTTTCGAAGAGCATGAAGAAAAAGAGATGATCGGATGGATAGGATCCTGATCGATACGATGCATATAGCGGCACTTCTAACAGAAGAAAACGAAAGTGGTCCTTATTTTCAGCTTGCACAGGCAATTAAGAACCAGAGGATCATAGGGGTAGTTTCAGTGGTCTCGCTCACAGAGTTGATCAAAAACCTGGGTGAAGAGAATCGACAGAAAGTAAATGACCTGACCTGTACGAATCTGGTTTTTATAAATGTCACTCCAAGAATAGCAATGCGTGCAGGTGATCTGCGTTTGAGATATGATATCCCCACGATGGATTCGCTGATCGCAGCAACAGGAATAGTTGAAAATATCAAGCATGTTCTTACAAGCGACAAACGCCATTTTGATCAACTTACAAAATTGATCACAGTAATTAACCTCCAGAATGCTTTAAAAATGGCAGAGTGAACTCCTGAAATCCCGGTAAGTTCCTGACAACATTGCGAAAAATTTATACAGAATCCGCGCATTGTCAGAGGCATGGGTGAAAATAGGGATTATGGGAACCTGCTGCTGGCGGCGGCGGGGCATGATGCGAGGGGCGAGATATGAGTGAAACGCTTACAATTTCGATCAGGACATTGACGCCGATATGGACAGAAGATGTTAGCATCCAGTGCGCGGAGTGGTTGAAATGACAAATAATTACAACTTTGAAAACCTTATTTTGCTGGTTGGTACGAATCCTCTTCCAAATTATGTTGTGGCAAAATATTTCCTGATTACCAATCAGAATTTGAAAAAGATATGGCTGGTTCATTCTGAAAAACAGAATGATGATGCTGGGACAAAAGAAATTGCAGACCGAATTAAGGATGTAATCCAAAAAGAGCATCCGAAGATGAATCTTGATAATTTTGATTATTGTCCTCTGGCTGATATAAGCGACGCCAGAACCATTAAGAGCACCATTGAGAGAATTATTTTATCAAAAATTGATAGCGCACATTTCAATTATACCGGAGGCACAAAAGCAATGGCTGTTCATGTTTATCGAGCTATTGAACAGGCTAAAAAAATCCGGGATAGGTCATTTTCTTATCTCGATGCGAGAGAGTTTAGATTAAAAGATGATTCTGACGGACATAAAACTGAAGATTTACGAGAATCAATAAAAGTCTCATTTGAAACTTTAATGAATCTTCATGGATATCAGCAAATCAAGAAAGGTAAAAACTTTTTGGAAGAATATTGGAACACCGTATTGGATGAATTTGGCGAAATAATTAATGATGAAATGTTGAAATATTATTTGAATTGGGAAAAAGATATAATTAGAAAAATCTATTATAATGAAAAGGAGAACATAGATAATAAAGTTAAAGATGTACGTTGCAGGATTAAATGCAATCTAAATAATTTCAATCAGCATTCATTTGGAGCTTGTGCTTTAAAAATTCTTACTAAAATCCATAAAGATTATTCATTATTAGATAACAATTGTAATTTATGGATTCCAGAGGATAATATTTCAAATATCAGCTTTAAAACTAGAATTGAACCATCTATTGAATTCTTGGATGGCAAATGGCTTGAGAATTATGTTTACAGAATTTTGAAAAAAAATATTAATGAAAATATACAAATTGAATTAAATTGGTATTTAGAAAAAATGCCAAACGGTAAGCCTTTTGAGCTTGATATAATTATGTCGATAGGCTACCAGATAATTGGAATTTCCATCACTACAGATCATAAAGAAGATAGATGTAAATTAAAAGGGTTTGAAATTCTTTACCGAGTTAAACAAATAGGTGGAGATGAGGCTAAAGCTATTTTAATTACTTGTTTGACACATAATGGAGAAAGAGGCGACCAAATTAGAATAATGGAAGAAGATTTAAAAACAGAAACTGGTGGTACTGCAAAACTACTAGTTTTAGGTATAGAGGATCTCACAGAAAATAAACTCCTGACAAAAATAAAAGAATATATTGGAATTTAGGGATAACATGATAGTAACGTCAGTACTGCTGGATGCAACTGGAATCCAACAATATGTTTTTGGCAGCAATGATTTGAAGGAAAATCTCGGCGCATCTTATTTGGTTGAAAATATTTTTGAAGATACATTGAAGAATTTGCTGGAAAAACTTCGAATAAAAAATGTCAGCTTGGATGAGTGGTGGAAAAATCCTCAATCTGTTAATATCGGCAGACCAGACAGACCAGAAATTGAGATGGAAATCGGATACATTGGTGGAGGAAATGCTCTTCTATTATTTAAAGAACGAAATAGAGCAATAGCTTTTACAAGAGAATGGACAAAACAACTTTTAATCGAATCTCCTGGACTCAGGACAGCTATTTCAATCGATGATAATTTTGAAACCGATAATTTTTCAGATGAAATAAAAAGTCTGCATAAAAAATTAAATGAAAATAAGTTCATATTCCAGCCGCAAGTTATTCTTCCAAGACATGGGATAACTGCTGAGTGCAGCCACACAGGTTTTTCTGCTGAAAAGATAGTTCTTGAGGATGATAGGCTTATTCCGATTTCTTCAGTAGCTGCATCTAAGAAGGCAGTGAAAGATAAGGCAAACGAAAAGTTGAAGGAGAAATTCCGAAAAATCCTTGGTAATAATTACGAGTTTCCTGAACTAATAGACGACCTCGGACAGCACAAAGATGAAAGCAATTATATCTCTATTGTCCATATAGATGGCAATGGAATCGGTGAGAGATTTAAAGATTGTAAAAATTTAATTGAAAGCAGGAACCTTTCTCGTTCCGTCAAAAATGCAACCGAGTTTGCAATGGGGAAAATATTAAAAAATATTACGAACGAATATGAAAAATATAAACAACATTTCATTTTAAAAAATAACAACCTTCCCATCCGACCCATAATATTTGGAGGGGATGATGTTACTTTTGTAACGGATGGTCGTCTGGGTATTTATTTTGCTGATATGTTTATAAAAGAATTTATAAATATGGGGGTGAGCGATGGCAAACCCCTTTCAGCATGCGCCGGGGTTGCTATTACAAAATCAAAATATCCTTTTTATAGAGGATATGAACTTGCCGAGCAGCTATGCCGCGAAGCAAAGAAAAGAGCCAGAAAGGAAAAAGATTCGTCATGGCTCGACTTTCACATCGCACAGGGAGGTTTTTCAGGAACAATCCAGGAAATCAGAGAGAAAAATTATTCTGTCTCGGAGGGAAACCTGTGTTTAAGACCTTATCGCATAGCAGAGGATATGGACGATTATAGGAGCCTGAATAGTTGCATTAATGGAATGAAGGCTCTTAAAAAAACTTGGCCAAAATCAAAGCTGATGGAATTGCGGGAAATGTTGACTCTGGGGAAGACTGCCAGTAAAAAATTCATTCAGGAAATGGAATTTAGAGGATTAGAGCTTCCAGACATAAAAGGAAGATCTTACTTCAAAGACGATGTGTGGTCTGATAGAGAAACGCCCTATTTTGATATGATCGAACTTGCGAGATTCTATCCGGATTTTCTCGGTGAGGCTAAAATATGACCAAATTAACTTTGAGAATTGAATTGAAATCCGATGCTTTAATAGGCACTGGTGAAGGCTGGGGTGCTACGATAGACTGCGATATTGTATTTGACGATCTGGGATTGCCATACATTCCTGCTAAGCGAATAAAGGGATGCTTGAGAGAATCTGCGCTCGAGGTGGCAGAGATGTTCGAACTCTCTAAGCTGGACGACAAAATGATTGGTCGCATTCATGACCTTTTGGGGAGTGCAGGGAGTATTCGTTCAACGCCATTAGAATTTTCAAATTGTTATCTTAAAGATTATATTTTAAGTAAAAAATGGCTTGAATGGGCAAATGATACTAAAAAAAGTATGTTATCAAAAGAGATCATAGCGAATACGTTTACATCTATCAAACAGCACACAGCTATTGAAAATGATGGAATCGCAAAAGGAACAGCAAAAGAACATTCCTTGAGGACATATAGAGTATTAAAAAAAGGAAATGAGTTCTTTGGAAAGATTTGTTTTAATAAAATTGATGAATATTTATATAAGTTTCTTATTTATTCTGTTAAGAATATGAGATACTTAGGAACGAGCAGGAATAGAGGTCTTGGATTAATTCGATGCGAATTACTGGACTCAGAGAGTAATAATTTATGCGAAAAGTTTAAACTGGAATAGTTTTGAGGTAATGATGTACCAGCTAAAATATAAAATAAAAACTCAAGCTCCAATCCTCATTTCATCCGATTCAGGTGATGCAAATATGGTCTCATCTATGGACTATATTCCCGGTACTGTTTTATCCGGAATATTTGCATGGAAATATATTGATATTAAAGAACTTGATTCTAACGCGCACGAAGACGAATTTTTTAATAAATGTTTCTTGGGTTCATGTCTTTGTTTTTCAAATGCTTATATCTCAAAAGAACATGAACATGGAATAGACTATTACTTCCCAGCTCCTCTATCTATTCAGCACGAAAAAAATAATGAATCAAAAATGTTTGATTTATTATATTCAGAGACAGATGAACAAACTAAAAGAATAGGAGGTTATTGCAGCATCAAGGGAAATCAAATTACTGGAATATCGCCTGAAAAATCATTGAATTTTCATCATAACAGAAATCGAGAAAAAGGTACGCTCCGTGAAAAATTGATCTTCAATTATGAATCCTTAGACCAGGGGCAGGAATTCTCAGGAAGAATATCAGGAAATAAAAATAATCTCGAAATTTTTTTGAAAATTTTTGGTAAATTTACCAAAATTAATATCGGAAAATCAAAAAATATACAATATGGGCAAGCAATTATTGAATTTATACCACCAAATCCAGTTGAATTTCGCTCAGATATTGAATCATCTCAACCGGAAATTGAAAGTGAATTTACTCTGACTTTATTATCACCTGCAATTATATATAATGACAATGGTTTCTCAACCGCTTCTGTTTTAGAATTTGAAAAATACTTTGCAGAAAGTATAGGTATCCCCAGAGAAAATCTGAATATACATAAAAAATTCATAAAAGCCGGTAATGTGGAAAATTTTGTATCTGTATGGCTTTTGAAAAAACCAAGTGAAACTACTTTTGATGCGGGTTCATGTTTCAAAATCGAAATAGAAGGCTGGAATGAAACTATTAAGAATAAATTGCTTGAACTTCAAGAAAAAGGAATTGGAGAGCGAATGAATGAAGGATTCGGCAGATTTGTTTTAAACTGGCAGAATCCACTTGAAGTATATAAAAAATCATCTGGTAAACAAAAAAAGATAAAAAAACCTGAAGGTTCACTTACTGAGATCGCTGGCAATGTGCTCAAAAATGCAATCGTGCTTTATTATCAAAAATTAACAGAAAATAAGGCGCTATCCGACTGCTTTGAATTCTGCAAAGATGAAGCCCGATTGCCATCGAATTCGCTTCTCAGTAGACTGGAATTAATGATAAAAAAAGATGGTGAATCTTTCAATTCTATTGTGAAAGACAATTTGAGAGACACAGCCCAGAATAAGCTCACAAATTGCAGGAATGAATCAAGAAATTTATTTGAATTTATTACAAGGAATGAACCAGATATAAAACGAACAATTTTTAATCAGAAAGATCATGAACTAAAATCTTTTTAAATTTATTAAATTATAGTCCAGAGAATGATAAAAAACTGAAAGATGAACTTTACGCGCTCTACTGGATCACTTTTTTAAGGTTTATGCGAAAGCAAAAACATAGAGGCGATTAAATGAATGAAATGTCGCTTACTGGAAAAATAATCGTTAAGGGAAAATTGAAACTCATGTCGCCTCTTATAATAGGATGCGGTCAGTCAAACCTTGCAGACATAGAAGTTTTAAAGGATGATTCAGGGGAGCCATATATTCCTGCAACTTCTTTGT
>JAWOKW010000295.1:0-3231 GCA_033854095.1 Candidatus Methanoperedens sp.
GGGGTAGGGTTTGCGCCATTTCTATTATATCGCTCGCCGCAGCGAGCGTCAAGACAGGTCGGCTGTGCCGACCGCAAGCCCTGGTCGGGACGCTGGGCTTTGCCCAGCCATTTATCAGGCGACTCAGCAGAGTCGCTGCGTTCGCCATGTCGGTTTTTTCTTCTGACAGTCCGGGAGTCCAGAGGGGTGGATAGCCCCTCTGGTGCGACACCGCAGTGTCGCAGGGGTGCGGGGGCGCAAGCGCATGTCGCCGCAGTGACGTGCGCAAGCCCCGCCTTCCAGTTCAGAAAAAAGCCTACGCACCGTTGTTAACGTGCAATCCTTTCTTGCGTTTGGATGTGGAAACAGGCGTCCTGCTACAAAGTGGCGCAGTTAAAAAAGAATAAGGCACTGTATTTAAATTTGAACAAAAGTGGATATATGAAATGATAAAAAGAAAAGATATGTTATTCAACAGAAGAGAAAGTCGTGAAAGACTTCTTTGCATTCGCCAAATCTTCCTGCTGGGTATTTATGATACTTTTTACTTTTTATTAAGTGCATGTTTCACTTTTCTACACAGTCAAGTACGCCATCACGAATACGATGGCTATCTGGAATATTGTCTGGCTGCCAGCTAAGTAGATATTTCGCATGCCGAGTTTCACAACCTTCTCAGTGCTGGGGTTTTGCTTCCTGAGTTGAACAAATCTATGCCAGTCCATGTACCGCCGGTAAGCACATGAACATAATTTAGAAGAAGAAAACTTCCACTCAACAATGCAGCAATCAGAACAGCTACAGGAACTGCCGGAGTCAGAACTGAACTCGGTCCTATGATTTTCTCAAGGTTGCTGTTGGAGGCTGGTGCGCTTGGAGGCTGTGCCATGGCTTTTATTCGCTCTCCATCTATTTTTTTTATTTATTTGCCAATATCAACGGCGACGGTCCATGCACGTCTATAGTGCCTATACCCTCAAAGCCAACCTCACTAAGCCATGCTGTATATTCAGCCATTGTGAAAGTATTTCCTTCTGTAAAATTGACTAACATGTTTACTGCAAACAAAAGCGGAAATACTGCTGAACTCCTCTCTTCATCGACTATCATATCGGCGATAAGTATCTTTCCGCCTTTCGTAAGAGATTTATATATTTTTGAAAATAATATGCGGGTATTTTTCTCTCCTTCTGAGTGGCATATATGTCCTAATATAGCAAGGTCATATTTATTCTCTCCAAAGTCTACCTTCCTGAGATCCCCTGCTAGAAAGCTTGCTCTTTCTCCTATTCCGTGACTATTCACGAATTTCCTGCTGATATTTAGTATCCCGGCCCAATCCTGGAATGTCACCCTTGCACTGGGGTCTCTTTCTGCAAATGCTGTGCCCCATAGACCAGAACCGGCACATACATCAAGTATTTTTATGCCTTTCCATATATCTCCAGCTTTCAATGCTTCTGCCGCAACCTTTGCCCCTGGATAGAACAAAGGGATTATTTGATTAACGAGTTTTTCCCAGAATTCCTGTCCTTCTTCACGCTCCATAGGAGAGAATGGTTCTCCTGTTCTCACCACTTCTGTAAGATGACTCCAATGCTCCCAGAGCAGGTCGACCTGATACACAAAATCCCCATAATAACTCTCAGAACCTTTAACGAGGAATTTCTTTGAAACTTCAGTCAGGTCATATCTGCCGTTGGATTTTGTAAGAAATTGTAGCGCCACCAGGCTGTTTAGAAGTATCTCCATTCCCCTTGTATCTGCATGAGCTGCCTTAGCGATTTCTTCCGCTGTGGCATTCCCTTCAGCAATATGAGTAAAGACCTCCAGTTCTACTCCTGAAAGAAGTATGCGACTGTGCCAAAAACCAATAATTGTCTCAAGTATCTTTTCCGGGTTTGGTTCGTTATTATGCATATTGTTGACCCTTATTTATTTGCTATTATCAGCGGGGAGGGTCCTGGAGCGTTGATAGTAGCAATGCTGCGGAAGCCTGCACCCTGAAGCCATTCCATGTATTCTTTCATTGTGAATGTGTTTCCCTCTGTAGTAGAAATAAGCATGATTGTAGTAAACAGAAGAGGCATTACAGCAGAGCTGCGCTCGTCATCCGGTATAAATTCTGAAATCAAAAGCCTTCCTCCACGTTTTAATGAGCGATGTATGCTTGAGAACAGATTGCGATTAGTTTCTGCACTAAAGCTGTGGCATATCTGCCCAAGTATAACAAGATCATATTTCTCACGACCAAAGTCTGTTTTTCGCAGGTCGCCTGGTAGATAGCTGAATCTGTCATTTAAGCCAAATCTATCCACAAACTTCCTGGTTATCTCAAGCATGCCCGGGAAATCATGATCTGTGACTTTTGTGCCAGCATCGAGCTGGGCAAAAGCAATGCTCCATACGCCAGAGCCTGCTCCGACATCGAGCACTTCAAGATTTTTCCATGTTTTTCCAATCCCAAGCGCCTCTGCAGCAGCTTTTGCAGAAGGATAAGCGGCTGGAAAGATGCGAGGTGCAAACTTCATGTAGTATTTCTCTTCTTCTTCCCCTTGTTCTATAGGTACGGTAGGTTTACCAGTTTTAACCGCTTCAGTAAGATGCATCAAATCTTTCTGGTTGATTTTCGCAGTCTGCACCCAATCACCCAAGTACGCAGGATTGCCCTTCACGAGAAATTTCTCTGCAATAGGTGTAAGCCGGTATGTGTCGCTGGATTTCATGAGAAAGTTAAGAGCAACAAGGCTGTTGAGCAATATTTCCATACCTCGTGGGCTTGTCTGCGCAGCCTTTGCTATCTCTACTGCCGTGCTGTGTCCATTTTTAATATGGGTATATACCTCAAGATCAACACCTGTTACCAGCACATCTGTGCTTATGTGCGCAAAGAAAGTCTGAAAAATTTTTTCTGGTGTTACTTCATTCCTTTCGTCAATAGGTTTTTTCATTTTTTACATCTCCTAAATTTTTATTATATCACCTCAAGGATATTCTATCAATTGAATCTGCACCTCATCAGGGTCTTTAAAGGAAGCAAGTTTCATCCCGCCCTCCAATTGCATCGGCTCTAAATCGAATATGACCCCTTTCTCTTTAAGCGTGCATTTGGTACTTTAAATACTCCATCAATCGACTTCAGGAAATTTTTCATTTTCTGATAATTTGAAAACTTCCACTAATTTTCTTAATCCTCCATCAATATTTCTCAACTTTCTATAAACTTGGATTTCACCATCCTTTCCTACAGCG
>JAWOKW010000296.1:0-7213 GCA_033854095.1 Candidatus Methanoperedens sp.
GAAGATCGTAATTGTAAACATGAGAAACTCCGTGGATATCAAGCCCCCGTGCAGCTACATCTGTGCATACAAGTACACAGGATTTCCCGGCGTGGAATAACCTCATGACATTGTTCCGTTTGTACTGGGTTAATCCGCCATGAATAGATAGGGCATCTATACCTTTAAATCTTAGGTTTTTTGCAACTTTGTCAGTGTTTCTTTTAGTATTGCAGAAAACCATAACAAGGTCTGAGTTTTCATGCTTAAGCAGATGAACCAGCAAAGAAAATTTTAAATCATCGCCAACATCATAATACGTCTGAACCAGTTTTTTCGGGTCAACATAAGAATCAACCGAAACCTGAAGCGGTTTGTTCATATAGCCACGTGCAAGTTGAACAACTTCTTTTGAAATTGTCGCCGAGAACAAAAGGGTCTGTCTCTCCTGGGGACATTTTTTGATGATTTTCTCTACATCTTCTTTAAATCCCATATCGAACATACGGTCCGCCTCATCGAGCACAAGGGTTTTTACATTGTGTAGTTTGATGGTCTTTCTTCCAATATGGTCAAGTATCCTGCCAGGTGTTCCTACCACAATATCTGCGGTCTTTAATCCTTTGATTTGCGGATTGATCCCGGCACCGCCGTAGGCAGCAATGATTTCTAAAGGTCTGTACTTTGAAAATTTCGTTAAAGCTTTTGCGACCTGTTCAGCCAGTTCTCTCGTTGGGGTCAGGACTAAAGCCTGAATTCCTTTTCCTTTTTCTGAGCTCTGTATTATACCAGAAGCAAATGCAAGTGTTTTTCCTGAACCCGTGGCTGACCCGGCTATAACATCCTTCCCTGCAAGGATCAAAGGGATCGATTTTTCCTGTATTTCGCTGGGTCTTTCAAACTTCTCATCGTTTATTGATCTCAAAACAGACTCGTTGATACCCAGATTTTTAAAACTTTCCATAATTTCTTTGAAAAAGCGTAATTGCTCTTTCTTATTAACCTCGTTAATTTATATATTTAAAACGATTAAGAGCTATAAGCACAACTTTATAAAAGTTTAGATTAATTTACTTCTTAAAAGTTTATTTACATTATGCTTAACTACTATTATTTACTTGGTTAAGCGAGAATTAGTAGGGGCGTGATGACAGATAAGCTTTATGTAAACAGCTCTATCTAAATCCTATGGCGTCAATAAGACTTCTGTCTTGAAGAAAATTTAGCTCCTGAAAGGCAATAGATAGTCCAAACGTATCCTGAAATGCTGAGAATTAGGCGCATATAGCTAATCAAAATACAATTACTCGTTCAGTGAATAAGCTTCTAATAGTTTAATTGAAAAGCAAAAATTTTGATTCTGAGGTGTATCTTTCATCAAACGGTGAATTTTGGATAAGCTATCCAGTAGAAGGAACAATAAAATTTGAACAGATTTCTTATTTTAGCTCGCCAAAACAAATTCTTATAGACTATATTGACTCTCTCATCGAAGCGTCTGAAAGAAATAAAGAACAGCTGAAGGAACTGGAAATTTTTCGTAGAGTTATTGAGGCACTAACAGAGACTACTATTCCAGAGTATCATAAAGAGAAAAAGTTGGAGGCATGAATGAACAACAAAGAAATTCACGGTATGGACGAGACCGTATGGATTGATGAAGAAGAACATTTGAAAATACCTTGCAATCGTATAAGGCTGGGTAAAGACGTGGAAAATATATCCAGAAGGGGAATGAAAAGAATAACTACCAATGCGTATAAGCGTACACAGAAAGCTAAAGAATGGTTGAATAGAAACCGACTTCGCTTTTCACAATCGGTTGATACGGATATACAGTTAATTGAAGAAATTAAGTACTTCCCAACCACTGGGAATATTGGAGTATCGAGTTGGTTTCATGCAGGAACAGATATCATAGTACCCAAGTTTGATTTTAAAGACGAAGCCTATATCAAAGCTAAAATTGAACGCGAAGAAAATAGCCGCAAATACTTAAAAATAAGAACATGAAAATAATGATATTAATGGCAGCAAAAGCCGTTATTTCACGGCTTTGATGAATATATGATGATTTTAGAAAATCAAGTTCGTTTTAGTTCGTCCCAGTTCATTGTTAATTATAAATATTTGTAAATAATCAAGTTATTTCATGGCAATCCCTTATTGACGGTAGATGGAAAGATTAAGATATCCTTATATTTGTTTAACACGTAAATTAAAAAGGATGGTTAGATCGAGTAAAAGAAGAAGAAATATGCCGAAATATGCCTGAATACTACTTTGATATTGAGACAAACGCAAAAGGGTCAAAACCAGATGTAGAAAATGATGAAATATTGACGATACAATTTCAAAAACTTGGAACTGTATCAGGTCACAAAGAAGGCGAGTTGACAATTCTTAAATCGTGGGAGTCATCAGAAAAAGAGATTCTGGAACAATTTTTTTTTAAAATTAGAACCTAATAAACCATTTGAATTTATACCTATTGGACACAACTTAATTTTTGACTTTTTCATGTTACACAATAGATGGAAAAGAATAGGAATTGAAGTCCCTTTGAAAACCTTGATTTATGATCATCCATACATCGACATAAAACCTATTTTAGTAATGCTCAACAGTGGTAAATTCAAAGGAGCAAGTTTGGGTAATTTTACTGGAAAAACCCACACAGGAGAGAAAATTCCAGAATGGAATGCTAAGAAAGATTATATAGCAATCGAAAAATACATCTGTGAGGAAGCAGAAGGATTTATCCATTTGTATCAAAAAAAGATACCTGCTACCTTGCAACCAACACGGGTAGACTGAGTTATAAATATGATATTTTTAGTTCTAATGCAGAAATTTCGGCAGTTTCCTTATTTAGACCGCGTAATAAACCTTATTTAAAGTAGCTACATTGTTCCATCAATGGCACGAACAGATATTCTAAATCCCAATAAATCCATCGTAGCAACCTTAGGAAAAAATCCCCTTGATTCAGCAGCCAGAGCAAAAGAGCTTGGTGCAGACCTTCTTGAACTCAGGATAGACCTCCTGAACATCGATGTTCATAAGACACTTCAAGAGCTAAAGAATCTTGGTCTGCCTGTAATCATTACCAATCGGATGCAAGAGGAAGGCGGCGCATGGAATGGGAGCGAGGATGAGCGCATCCAGACATTGTTCTCCCTGTTACCTTTAGCAGATGCTGTTGACATTGAGCTGTGCGCAGATAAAAGAGATGCCGTTGTTAAGAAGGCTAAAAATGCAGGAAAAGTTGTTATAATATCCACACATGATTTCCAGAAGACCCCGGAATCTGATGTTATGAAGGGGATCATTGAAGAATCCTTTGAAGCAGGAGCAGATATCGCTAAACTTGCCGTGATGCCAAGCTCTCTTGAGGACGTGCTTCGCCTGCTTGATATCACTCTGCATACCAAAGGCAGGGTATGCACCATCGCAATGGGTGAGCTCGGCAGGCATGCCCGCATTATCGCGCCGCTCTACGGCTCTGTCATGACATACGGATATGTCGAACTTGCAGTTGCGCCAGGTCAGTTGCGGGTAGATGAGCTAAAAACTGTTTTAAAGATGCTTGCGCCGCAGCAGTTTAAACCACCCAACGCTTAAAATCCCTGCAAGCAGGGCGATCAGCATATCATCAGCATGAAGCACCGAAAAATGGAACATGTCCCTCAGGAACGGCACATACAGAACAATAACAAGCGAGAAGAGCGCACCTGCCAACACCAGCCACAGAGCTTTATTTTCAGATTGGATTATCCTGACTATACTTCGCGACCATGATAGATTTGCCATGATCAGCATAAGATTTGCAATCACAAGCGTAGCAAACGTAAGTGTGCGCGCTTCCGTATCTCCTTTGCTTCTATATAATGCTATAAGAAAAACCATGATCACCACCGCAAGCACACTCAATCCCTGTGAGAGGCTGATGATAAGGCTGTCTTTTCCGAACAATTTTTCTTTCAAATTCCTGGGCTGTCTTTCCATGATATTTTTCTCCTCTGGTTCAGCCTCAAAGACAGTTGAACACGCCGGGTCTATTATCAATTCAAGGAACGCTATGTGCGCAGGCAAAAGCACTAAAGGCAATTTGAACAATATAGGAAAAAGCGCAATACCCGCGATAGGCACATGGACAGAAAATATGTAGGAGATCGCTTTCTTAAGATTATCAAAAATCCTTCTGCCAAGCCTGACCGCTGCAACTATGGATGAAAAATCATCATTCAATAAAACGATCGCTGATGATTCACGCGCAACATCTGTACCTCTTTCTCCCATTGCAATACCGATGTGGGCTGATTTCAATGCAGGGGCATCGTTCACACCGTCACCTGTCATCGCTACCACTTCCCTGTTTGACTTTAAAGCGTTCACGATAGCCAGTTTTTGCTCAGGCACAACGCGGGCGAAGATGTTTACTGTACTGATCTTATTCTGAAGTTCAGCCTCGCTCATGCTGGCAAGCTCAGCACCTGTTATATATTTATCAGGATACTTTAAACCGATCTGCCGCGCGATGTGCTGCGCTGTGCCAGGATAATCTCCTGTGATCATGATGACCCGTATGCCGGCAGTATAACATTCAGCAACTGCGTGAGCTACAGAGGGGCGGACTGGGTCTACAAACCCAAGCAGCCCGATGAACTCGAACTCAAAATCATGCTGTTTTTCAGGCAAAGAATCATCATGAAAGCTGGATTTTGCCACACCAAGAAGCCTGAGCCCTTTATCAGCCATCCTCTGCACCTGTGACAGAAGCTCTTTTTTCTCATCTTCGCTCAGGTGGCATAAGTCAGCTATCGCCTCAGGAGCGCCTTTTGCCGCTATGACATGCTTTCGCTTATCATAGGATTCCCACACGTTTGAGAGCGCGAGCAGGTTTTTTGAAAGCGGGTACTCCTGAACGAGCTCCCAGTTCTGATGTATGTGCTCAGTATCTGAAAGAAATTGCTCAGTACCTTTTTTTATTTCTTTCTCTATGGGGTCAAAAGGGTCCTTCTGGCTTGCTAAATAGCCGAACTCAAGTAATTCATGGAATTTTTCAGGAAGCGGTGAACTTCCATTTTTATCCACATCATAATATTCACCCTTTGAGAAAAGAGCACTCAAAAGCATCCTGTTCATGGTCAAAGTCCCGGTTTTATCCACGCACAGCACTGTTGCTGAGCCAAGCGCTTCAACAGCAGGCATGTGCCTTGTTAAAACCTGCCTTTTTGACATGCGCCATGCTCCAAGGCTCAGGAAGATGAGCAGAACCACAGAGAACTCTTCTGGGAGCAGTGCCATACTTAGGCTCAGTCCCGCAAGCAGCCCATTTGACCAGTCTCCTCGTGTCAACCCATAGACTACCACTACTAAAATACAGAGCACTGCCCCTCCGATGGCGAAATTTCTGACAAGGTGCGATGTCTCTTTCTTAAGCAGTGTATCTTCCTGATTAATCGTCCGAAGAGCCTTACCGATTCTGCCCATCTCAGTATGTATTCCTGTGGCTGTGACCATAGCTACTCCATGTCCCTGAACCACAAGCGTTCCTGAATATACAAAGGGCAGGTCATCTCCGCCCGGCTGTTTGTACTGCATTTTGCCATCCCGCTCGGATTTTCTGACAGCTAAGGATTCACCTGTAAGCAGGGATTCATCCACTAAAAGGTTGGAGGAAAAATGCAGTATGCCATCGGCAGGTACGCGGTCGCCTTCTCTCAATACAAGATAATCACCTCTTGCGATCTCACGCCCTGGGATTCTCCTTTGCTTTCCGCTTCTTATCACGACAGCTCTTGGACTTGAAAGATTTTTTAAAGCCTCAAGAGCGCGCTCGGTCTTTCTCTGCTGATAAAATGTTATCCCCACAACCACGAATACAAAAAATAGCAGCATTAAAGCGTCACTTACTTCTCCTATAAGCAGATATATCAGACCCGAACCCAGAAGCAGCAGCAGCATCGGTTCGAGCACGACATTCAGGAGTATGGCAAGCAGGCTCTGTTTTCTCTGTGACGGAAGTTCATTATAGCCTTCTTCTTTAAGTCTTTTTACAGCCTCTTCTTCTGAAAGCCCAGCTATATTTTCAGGATCGAATTTTTTTTCCATGTTTGGTATCGTCAGGTTAATAGCTAATAAATTATATTATGAGCTTTATTTACTTCCCTTTTTACAAATTTTTTTAATTAACAACATTTAAAGATTAATGCATTTACAGGTGTAAGAGATATAAAATCATAGCGGATTATCAAAGGTTAGAGTGCTACTTCTCAGATGATTGATCATACTTATTTAAAGTATAGGAAACTATAAACATGAGGCAGACTTTTAGAATTGCATGGACTAAAATGGGATAGCTGAAGTACTAAAAAGATGAAAATCTGGATAAAGGCTTTATTGGTAACTATTTTAATAATAGGTATTATACATGCCTTGGCATATATAGCAACAGGATTCTGGACATTAGGTATTGATCTAAGGTCAAGGAGCATGGAGCCAAATATGCATATCGGCGATCTTATTCTGGTGCAATCAGCGCAGCATACAAATATAACAACATATGAAGAAGGAATGGGTTGTGGCGGTGGCAAGGGCTGGGGTACCTTTTATTGGATATCTGGTTTATGGTGCAACTTAAATCTATACCCTGACTCCGCAATTTTTTAGGGAATATATTCATTTCCAACGATTCTGCCAACTTCAAAACTTTATTTGGTATCTTGCTCAATTTCCTCTTTTTACCAAGATGGATTTCATACACTTTTGAAAGTTCCAATAAAACCTCATTTACAGAAACCTTGTCTATGAGTCTGGCTTTTCGTAATAAGTTCATTCTTAAGAGCATCAAACGCGACTTCGATGTTTTCCCTATCTTTCCACATCAAAAATATTATCTCGCCACCCGCATCTCTATTACTGCTGATTGTTGTAGTTCATGCAGCGAATATCCAGGATCGAGATGGTGCTATGCTGGTTCTGGGAAAAGCTAAAGGGAAATTCTCTCGTCTGCAATTGATCTGGGCTGATGGTGGTTACACAGGAAAGCTAATTGATTGGGCAAAGCAATTCTGCAACTGGATATTGGAAATAGTCAAGCGCAGCGATGACGTCAAAGGTTTTCAGGATTGAGTAAAGATTATGAAGGTTTACCCGAAACCAGCGAGTCAATGATCTACACTGCTATGTGTCACCTGATGATCAGGCGGCTATCACGCATTCAAGCTTC
>JAWOKW010000297.1:0-3511 GCA_033854095.1 Candidatus Methanoperedens sp.
TATTTACTCCCAATCTAATACGCTCTTCTTCACTTAATTTTGCAGGATCTACCTCAACAGGTTCCCCACATTCTACTTTATTTTTAATACCATCCAATCCAGCCGCGATTATTGCTCCAAGTGCAAGGTAGGGATTGCAACTGGGGTCTGCAAATTTCAGTTCCAGATTAGTGGATTCTTCCTCCCGATTCCAGAAGTTAGAAGGACTTCTAACTGCAGCTTCCCTGTTGTCGGGTCCGTAACAAGAAAATGCTGAGCTCCACATATTTGGCTGGAGTCTGTGGTAAGAATTCACACTGGGTGCAGTTATTGCAACTAAGCTTCTTATGTGCTTTAGAATCCCTCCTATAAAATTATATGCAGTCTCGCTCAGATTGTACCGGTCCTTTGAATCGTAGAATTCATTTCTATTTTTACCCCACAGACTGAAATGAAGATGGCATCCGTTTCCTGCCTGGTTCAAAAAAGGTTTTGGTGCAAAAGAAGCAAAAACTCCATTTTTCAGAGCAACACCTCTCACAGTCTCTCTAAAGCCAACCTGATTATCAGCTGATTTGAGAGCACCTTCGTATCTCATAACTACTTCTTGCTGACCGGGTCCCAACTCTGGAAAATATTTTTCCACGCTTATTCCACTTTTATTTAAGGCACTTATTATCTCAAGAACTATATTATTGGCAGAATCCATGCCTATGGATGAAAAACATAAGCTATTATCATAAGGCACAAATTTTCCATCTTCTTCTTTAAGAAGATAGAACTCATTTTCGAAGCTTGCACAGACTCTATATCCATTTTCTTCACTTCTCTTTATCATTTTTTTTAGAAAACTTCTCGGACATGCATCCCAAGGTTTTTTGTCCAGGGTTTGCATATCTGCCATCATTCTGGCATTTCCTTCTGTATAAGGCAGGACTGTAAAAGTATTTAAATCTGGGACCAATCTTATTTCTCCAACCGGACCAAAAGAGCCTTCTGGAACCAATTGATCCAGCATATTGAAGGATTGCATTGCTTTGGTCAATCCTATCCCTGAGTCGATAACTGAACTTAGATATTGTGCATGTGTGGTTTTACCTCTAATAACGCCATCATTTCCTACATATAAAAAGCGAATCAAGCTGACATTCTCTTGATTAACTGCATTTAAGATTTCCTCTTTAGTAACCATTTTAATTTTCCTCTTCAAATCTTTGTGTAGATATTTGAGGTACTTTATCGGTTGCTTCTCGCACATCTACAAGCGACTTTGCTGCAGAAATTCCGTTGGCCCTGCAAGGCTATTACTGCGAAAGACAGTCAACAGAAAATTTGAAAATCATCATCAATAGCACCATCGTTTTCTATTTTTAACCTCCTGATTTGATTGCTCAGACAATTCTGTATTGTTTTCCTAATTATAGCTTACGATTCAAGATTCAAGATGTTCCTATATGGAGCAGTATCAACGTTCGTGTCATCAGACAGCACTCATATTGTCCCTTTCTTCCTAAATGCTCTTTCTATTTCTGCATCCATGCGGCGATAGATAGAATTTGTGACACTTGTCGATGAGTGTGCTAATCTATGAGCCGTCACAAAGTCCGAGGGTCCTGATCTAAGATCATTCATAGCCCAGCCATGCCTGAACTTATGCGCTTAATATTTGCGTATACCTGCAATTTTACAATATTTTGCAAGATTATCATCAAAGGTCCCACCTGGTCAAATTGAAGATCTCTTCGTCAAGCTTCTGTAAATACTGTGAGTGTTCAGATCAAGTTCATTGGAAAAATATTAATGAAGTAAGCTGTGTAAAAGTTAAATTTTATGCAGTTCTTTCACCTTAACTGAGTCATATTTTAATGCTGTTTTTTCATATTCGAATCTCTATATTATTGATACATTATAATAACGTCAGGTGCTGTTGTATCCGACCTTCAGAGGTTCAGAGACGTCAGATTTTGCAAAAACTTCTTTTAGTCGTGTAACCTTATATGAAGTATCAATCTGCAAGAGCCGAAAGATGAATTGATATTATTATCGTTAGTAAAATAAGTGAAATGCCCATCTTTAATATAACCGAAACAGAACCTACGCCGCTTATACAGGACTTTGCCACATTTACCCGATATTTGAAAGAACACCATATTGTCTTAACCAGAACTAATGAGTTCATATCTGGAAGAGATCTATACGAACTAAACAAGGAGATGATCCACCCTCTTTTAGATACAACTCCACGGACCGACCAGACCGTGTATCCACTTTTGCATTTGTTTTATCATTTAGTTCTAGCTGGCAAACTGTTCCAAAAGGTTCCTGAAAAAGCTAGACTGATTCTAAGACCAGCTGGACGCATTCCGTTATACGAGGAATTGAAGCCAACAGAGAAATATTTTTTCCTGCTGGAGACTTTCTGGATAGACACCGATTGGGAAAAGCTAAAATCAGAATACTTTGGTCGTTCACCTCTGAATACAGTTCCTACTGTTTTAGAATTATTGAGCGAACGAGAACCTGAAAAGAAAATTCATCTAAAAGATAAGAGAGGTTCTGATATAGCTCTGATGCTTTTGCAGTGGGAATATTTCTTGCTTTATTTCTCTTTCTTTGGTTTCTGGGAAGTAACACGCGAAAAAGATTTAGTTGCACAGCAGCCTAAACGTTTATTCAGAGCAGAATCGATAACACCTTCAACTTTTGGGGTGATCATGGCCAAAATCTTGAGTGAAACAAGGAATTTGTGTTACTGGAATTTACCATTCCGGCGTGAAAGGGGAGAATGGAAAGCTGTACCTGGCTCTCCATTCCCAGATGAGATTGAGCTAAAGAGAAAAAGGTCAAAAGCAACTATTAAAGTAGACAAGGGAAAGCTTGGAGATCCATTTTTCTTGCCCTTTATTTTACTTTTTGCAGAAGGAAAATTGCAAAAGACTCTTCCACGTGAGGAAGTTAAATTTGTAGATGGAACTTATGTTTTCAAGGTATATCTTGCTAAAAACCTGTGGAGAAGAATTGAAATATCTGCAGATGATACTTTGCTTGACCTTCATAATTCTATTCAGAAAGCCTATAATTTTGATGATGACCATCTTTATTCTTTCTTTATGGATGGCAAACTCTGGTCCCGCGAAAGATTTTCTTCTCCCTATGATGATCAAGGTGTACGTGTGGACGAGGTTCGTATTGGCGAATTGGGACTATCTGTAGGGCAGAATATTCTTTATCTGTTTGATTATGGCGATATGTGGCGTTTTCGAGTAGAATTAGAAGAGTTAAGGATAGAAGGCGTCAAACCTCAAAAGCCTAAAATCATTGAAAAGAAGGGAAAATCTCCTGAACAGTATGCGGAGCATGAGTAATGATATGAGTGATATTCGATTTTTCATGAAGGGTTGTGGAAGACTGATACATCTGCTTGTAGCGCTGTGCCAAAACAAGCTTTGCGATGCTCATTAGCTAAGAGCCTGTCCTCTATTCACAAGTAAAGGACAAAATCAATCGGAGTTTATATACCAATCGCAGCATT
>JAWOKW010000298.1:0-2870 GCA_033854095.1 Candidatus Methanoperedens sp.
TCGACCACCCTAATGCTGATGACCTGTGTGGTGCGAAGGTCATGACCGTGGCGCATCCTGAGAACTGCATCGGCTGCGGTGCATGCGCGCGGGGATGCCCGAAGAAGAATATTATGTGCGAACCGAAAGTCAGGGTTGGGTGATTAAAACTAAACGAGGTTACGAAAATATGTCCAAAATAAGCCACATCCTCCTGAAAAATCCGGTGGTGGTTCCCACCGGTGCAAAACTCAGCGAGGCTGCAAAGCTCATAAAGAAGACTAAAGTCGCAAGCGTACTGATCAGCAGGAATGGTATGCTTGCAGGCATTGTTTCAGTGGAAGATATCATACATCGCGTGGCAGAGAGAGCGGATATGGATATTGCAGTAGATGAAGTGATGCACTCTCCTGAACTTACCATTGATTCGGAGAAATGGCTTTCAGACGCCATTATAATGTTCGAGCGCTGCAAAGCTTCCCATATAACAGTGGTAGAACATGGGGAGAATGTAGGCATTATCAGGGCAGATGATATACTGCACACGTACAGGTTCAATAAAGAAGGCAGTTACAGATAAAAAAGATATGAAAGATATCCAGCCTGAAACAGGCGCATAGAGGTCAAAAAATGAGGAGAAAAGATAAAGAAATCAAAGATACAAAAGAGATGGAATCCATAATAAACAGATCTGATGTTTGCAGGATTGCTCTTTGTGAAAACAATTCTCCATATATTGTCCCTGTATGTTTTGGTTACAGGGATAACTGCATGTATTTCCATTCTGCAACAGATGGCAAGAAAATAGATATAATTAAAAAAAATAACAGGGTTTGTTTTGAGTTTGATATTCAAGAAGGATTAATAAAATCCCAAAATCCCTGTGATTGGGATGTGAAATATTGTAGTGTTATCGGGTCTGGCAGAGCTTTTATTATTGAAGAATTTGAGGGAAAAACAAAGGCTCTAAATATTATTGCAGGTCATTATTCAAGTGACGGATTTGAATATCAAAAAAATTCAGTTGATAATGTAACAGTCATTAAAGTTGAGATAGAAAATTTAACCGGGAAAAGATCAGGATATTTATGAAACTGCAATCCCTTGAACATGAACCCTTTGAAGGCTTGGCTAACATCGAAGTCTGGGAAAAGGATATATTCAAAATACGGCCTGGCGCTGCAAGAATAGCTAAAAGTGAAAGATGCGCGAATCAGGTATTTGAGTACGGGAGGTGACAGGATTGCAGTTTCATATCGAACATTCTGTTGATAGCAACAATCTCTTGTTACAGAATTGCGCAGATGAGCTTGTGGATGGGAAATACATACGGACAACTGATGAAATCATATCGCAGTATAATAATGTGCGGGAAATAAATAAACTGTTGAATTTATTGCTGGATAATATTGAAAGAGAGTTCGGCAGGTCCCGATAGAGAGCCTTATGAATGATTTTTTTCTTCTTTCTGTTCTTATCTTTGCAGCAGGCCTGCTTTATTCTTCGGTAGGTCATGCCGGTGCTTCGGGGTATCTGGCAGCAATGGCATTATTCAGTCTTGCTCCTGATGTAATGAAGCCAACGGCTCTCGTACTTAACATTCTTGTGGCGATCATAGCAACTTTGCAGTTCTACCGGTCGGGCTATTTCTCGTGGAATATCTTCTGGCCATTTGCTGTTGGTTCGATCCCATTTGCGTTTATCGGAGGGGCTTTATCTCTTCCGAGTTCTGTTTATAAGCAAGTCCTTGGTATAATCCTGTTGTTCACAGCATATCGGCTTTTTCAATACAGGCTCCCGGAAGTTACAGATGCGGTTAAACCAGTTCCGGTTCTCGGGGCTGTTCTTTTCGGAGCCGGGATTGGACTGTTATCCGGCGCAGTTGGCGTGGGGGGCGGCATATTCCTGAGTCCAATGCTCCTGTTTATGGGCTGGGCAAAAACAAAGCAAACTGCCGGGGTTTCTGCTGCTTTTATCCTTGTGAATTCCATAGCGGGCATTGCAGGGCATCTTGCAAGCGTGAAATTTCTACCTGATGCCGTCTATCCGTGGGCAATTGCAGCAGTGCTTGGCGGAATAATTGGCTCTAGTCTGGGCAGCCGACGATTTGTAAATACAACCCTCTACCGCCTGCTTGCAGTTGTCCTTGTAATTGCTGGCGCAAAGCTCATGTTTGTGTAAAATGAATCAAAAAGAGATACTGTATATCAATATAGTTCTTCCATTACCTTCTGCTGACGATAACCTTGCTCAGAATTGTTGCAATCTCGGAGTTATGCTATCGCTATGTGGGAATTCTATCATGTGGTAATAGAAGAATCTTAATGATATACAGTATCAATCTACAAATGAATTAAAATTATCTGTACTTAAAAAGTTCTCGAGCTTTTAAATTTTTTGGATAATTCTTCATCAATCGAAACTTTTATAAATGCTCATGTACATCTATATTTTAATCATAACAATTGATTCTGATAAGGGGGGTGAGCAGTGGGGCGATGAAACTCCTTTCAATTAGTTGATTCTATGTATTTTTAGGTGGGGTGGTGGATATAACAATAATATGCGAGTGTGGAGAGATTATCGAGGGTGGTATATTTAGAGATTATATAAAAACTTCTAAAAATCCATCAACCCCCACAATAGGTCACAAAAATTGTGGACATATATTCAATTTTATTGATGGTAAGATATCCATGAAGTATTATTCATCCAGGAAAGAATTGAAAAGTCTAGCAATTAGATTTGCAGAGAAACGTAATTTGGATTATATGATTATAGAAAGATTCCTTCTTGAAGTAGACCGTCTGAAGTCGCGTGGAAATCTCACGGATAGCGATATATTAATTACAGCGTTTCAAAAAATTGTAGAATAAAGGATGGGACATCAG
>JAWOKW010000299.1:0-12167 GCA_033854095.1 Candidatus Methanoperedens sp.
ACAAGCAGTTTCAGGATGATTCCCGGATGATATGCAGGATGCCCAGCCCCTTCATATTTCTCTTCAAATGCTGAAAAATCGAGGGAATCAATGAAATTTTCAACAAGGAAACAAACATGGTCTTCAGGTATCAGGTCTTCTATTGCTGGAGGGAACAGCCAAGTCTGGTTTTTAAACGATTTAATAAATACCATATTATCAATACAGTAATTATATGATATAAATGTATTGATAATTTATCGTAAGCAATAGACCTATTTTGATAATATTCAACAAATAAATTAGATCAAACTTCACTCAATTGTCGGACAGCCTGTGAAGTCTGGGGACTTCCCGCTCTGCCCTCTCCGCTCCCGAAGTTAAAAAGATGAGTCGGGAAATCGCGCATGCCTATTTGCTCTGCTTCATTTCGTACCGCTACCAAACAGTCAATGATAATCTCGTTAATACATTCCTCTATCACGTCGGCAAATTTATTGATGAAGCCAAAAAAGCTGCCAAAGAGCAAATGGCTCAGGAGAGGATGGAAGTAAACCAGCATCTGACGGATGCAGGGAAAATCCTTGCACTTTTTACCGATGAAACAATATCAGAAGAAACACGTTTTGGAGCAATAAAAGTGCGTGCATTTGGTATACTGAAAAAAGAGCAGTTTGCACTTGTTTCCCGATATTTGATGAGAGCCACACTGGATGAATCCGCATACGAATGGCAACAGTATATCCGATTTTCCCTGAAGTTTAAAATTAATCTTCGGCATCTGTTTTTGACTATTCCGTTTGAAAGCCAAACAAAAGACGACCCGTTGCTCCACGCTGTAGCATTTCTCAAAGAGGCATTTAGCAAGAATACAAGACTGAGCCATTATTCCCAAGAGTCCTTTCCGCAAACATGCATCCCTGAAAAATGGAAGAAGTATCTCTATGAAACCAAAACAATACCGCGGAATGGAAAAGTGAAGAAATGCAAAATTCTCAATGTTGATAAATACGAGTTTCTTGTCTACCGGCTTCTCAAAAAAGGATTGGACGATGGAGAAATCTTTATCAGAGACAGCCGCAATTTCAAAAGTTTCGAGGAAGACCTAATTAATGATGAACAGTGGCAACAGAAAGAAACAATCATCAAGAGCTTGAATCTGCCATACTTACATAAGCCGATTGAGGAGATTTTAGCCTCTCTGGAAACAGAACTGGAAGAAACCATTCAACGAGTAAATGACCGTGTGCTACAGGGTAAAAATCCGGATATCAAAATTACGGGAAGTGAAGAAAATACCCATTGGCACCTACCGTATAGCAATGATGAGGAACCCGTTGACCATGCGCTATATAGCCAGTTGCCACAGGTCGGTATTGCAGGCGTCGTTAATTTTGCCAATCAAAAAACGGGATGTTTTTCTGCATTTTCGCATCTGGTGAGTAGATACGTGAAAACTGACGCTGATACAAAGCGCATTAATGCTTGTCTGGTTGCCTTTGGAGAGAATATTGGTCTTTCCAAAATGGCTGCTATTTCTGATGTCTCTTTACAGGACTTGATAACAACAGCCCACAACTTTATCCGCCTTGAAACGCTGAAGCTCGGAAATGATCTTATTACCAATTCGCTGGCAAAACTTCCTATTTTCCAATACTACAACATTGAAGAGGAAATCATTCATGGTTCACTCGATGGGCAAAAATACAATACGCAGATCGATACTATTAATGCACGACACTCGCCAAAATATTTTGGGTTGGGTAAGGGTATTACGTCATTAACTCTTGTTGCCAACCATATCCCGATCAATGCAAAAATTATCGGTGCACACGAGCATGAAAGTTATTTTGTTTTTGATTTGCTATATAATAATACCTCTGATCTTGATCCCCATATTCTCTCAACGGATACGCATGGAACCAACCAGGTTAATCATGCCATTCTGGATATTTTTGGCTATCAGTTTGCTCCCCGGTATAAATATCTTAATAGTGATAACAAGGAAATTTACGGATTTCACGATCCAAGCTTCTACCGAAACCATATAGTAAAGCCCATCCGCAAAATCAACAAACAGCATATCATACCAGAATGGGACGACGTACAAAGAATTATTGTTTCCCTGGCGCTCAAATCCACAACTCAGAGCACTATTATCAGAAAGCTCAGCTCCTATGATAGAAATAATCGGACTAAAAAAGCCTTATGGGAATTCGACAACATCGTCAAATCGCTCTACATCCTCAACTATATCGATAGCTTGACCATGCGGCAGGGTGTGCAGAAAGCCCTTAACCGTGGAGAAGCATACCATAAATTAAAGCGGGCCGTATTTCATGCGCACCAGGGGAAGTTCAGAGTCAAAACAGAATTGGAACAATATATCTGGAGTGAATGTACTCGATTTCTCGCCAACTGTATCATTTTTTATAATACTTTCATTCTCTCTGCTCTTTTGACGCAAGCCGAAAAAGCAGGAGAATCTGAAGAAGCAGAGCTGATTAAAGGTATTTCTCCGATCGCCTGGAGGCATGTGAATTTGCTTGGAAGGTTTGAATTTCAGCGACCACAGAGCCCAATAGATATTGATGGATTGATTAAAGTTTTGAAACAGGAAATCGTGTGGCGGAGGCAAAAATCAACTGATGAATCATTGGAGTAATCCGCTTATTTTACCTTTTGGGTGCGTTTCCCAAAAATACCCATGTTGATGAACTCAGGAAGTGTCAGAAACTTAGAATGGATGGGGAGGCAAAATTTCAGTGCATGGGGATATTGAAAGGGATTTATAAGTTTGAAAAAGAAGCCACTACAGAATTTCAGGACTGGGCAGTGGACGACCCGCATGAGAATTTCATACGAGTTTTTAAGGAGTGGAGGAAAGGGAATAAGGATCCCAAAAATTTAGAAGATATGGATGATTTTGGGAACAAGAATTTTCCCAAATGGTATAAGGATATCCTGAAAAAATGAACAACATGTTGAAAACTGGCAGGAACGATCCATGCCCCTGCGGCAGTGGAAAGAAATATAAGAAATGCTGCATGCAAACACAAGAAAGTACAGAGAAGACTAAACATGGTCTGAGAGAAAAGATTCTCAGGTTCTCCAGAGAGCCACGCTTTGAGGCTGGTCTCAGAGAGGCCAAGGAAATCTTTTTCGAAGGCAGAGAGCCTGATGAAGGCAATATACTCATGTTTGTTGACTGGTTTATCCACGACTACAGACTGAAAGATTATGGAAAAAGCATCATAGAGCTATTCTATCTTGAAAAACTCCAGTATCTCAGCCCTATAGAAAAAGAAATCCTTGAAGAATGGCGGAATACTGTCCTTGGAGTGTATGAGGTAACAGGGATAGAAAAAGACAGAGGAGTGTATATCAAGGAACTCTTTGATAATACTGAAATCTTTGTTAATGATATACGTTCTTCCAAAGGAATGAATAAATGGGACATCGCTACCCTGAGAGTAATAAAAACGCTGGGCAAAGTTTACATCTCTGGAGCAGCCTGCCTCATGCCAGCAACTGCCAAAGTTGATACGATAAAATACGGCGAGAGAGAATTCATTGAATTCAAAAAAGAAAAGCCAGAGGCTACATGGCAGGAGTTTATGAATGAGCGCGGCTACACATTCATTAAATTCGCCCACATAAAAGCAGCGCAACCTCCACTGATTGTAACTCCTGAAGGAGATCCTATCGTTTTTACAAAAGCAGTCTATAAAGTAAAGGATTATAAGAAAGCGTTAGATGTGCTTCAGAACATCCCAATCTTTAAAATTCTTGATTTCAGCCCTGAGAAAATTCATTTCGGCTGGCTTGTAGAAATAAGAGAAAAAAAAGCTAGCGAGGGACAGCTTGAATTTCGAACATCTCTTACTGCCGATGAGGAAAATAAACAGTACAGGTCAATGGGACATCTAACAATCAACAATAAGCAGCTTATGTTGGATTGCCTTTCTGAAAAAAGACTTGAACTTGGGAAAAATCTTCTCAAAGCTCTGGGAGACTCCATTGAACTGCAATCAGAGTCAAAGGAATATCCTGACCTTAGCTGGGGAAAAGCTAAAACTGTAAAGGATGAAACTCAACAAACTGAAATAGAGGAATCTGTTCGAGAAGAGCTAAGGAAGAAATTCCTAGAAGACCACTACCGAAAATGGGTGGATATGCCAATACCTTTTCTGAATGACATGACGCCAAGGGAAGCTTCAAAAACACAGGAAGGAAGAGCAAAATTAAAAGAACTTATTAAAGTTCTGGAGAATGCGGAGGAACGGAGAGAGAGGGCAGGACAACCGAGCTACGATGTGAGCAAGTTGCGTGAGACGCTGGGGGTTTAAGCTCCTGTTGATATGAGAAGTAAGTTCAAACTTCCATTTCTCAAAATTTTTATGTCAGAATCCGCCTGGAAACACCTGCGAGTTTAGTATCTTGGTGCATAGTACAAGCATACAAGTACGACCTCAAATTTTCGTAACAGAAATTGCCTCTATTGTTACGATTTCAGAATCAATCCATCAAAAGTTGCTGATTTCTGAACTGATATAAATATTGAGTTATTATCAGGTATCAGGTGATATAATGAATCGCATCAAAAGAAGGAATCGCCTTTGCCTCTGATAAAGACAAAGTACAGAAAACAACACCAGTTCTCGATAAATTGAGGGAATGGCGTGAGTTTGAGTACTCACGAGCGCAAAGAAGAACGCGAATGCTTGAAACACTCGATGCAATGATAGCAAGAGTCAAGCAGGAACTGGCGGCTGTATCGAATAATGAACATGAAATCTATTTTAGAGGTCGATAAAATGACAAATCTACTATTGGTATTGTCCAAAGACCCATATACAACCGAGATACCTAATCTCGTATTGGATATCGGGTTAAGGGCTAAAGCAAAGGGCAGCGACGTTTCTCTTTATCTTGTAGAAGACGGAGTTACCGCTGCCAGGAAAAGCGAATTCGGGAACAAACTTCAGGATGCTAAAAAGAAAGGCATCAAAATCCTTGCAGATGATAAGGCTGTTCAGTCAAGGGGACTTGATGGCAACTTGATCGACTGGATGCAGGTAAAGGAAATAGGAACACTCCTTGACCACATAGTTGAGGATAACACGAGAGTAGCATGGTTCTGAGGTGAGAGAATGGCAAACAATGGCAATAGCAAAACTTTAACGATCGTATCGATAAACGGACCATACCGTGATGAGGCTGCCTACACACTGATCAGGCTCGCCCATGCCGCAAAAGAGAAGGGTATCAACGTCAACTTCTTCAACTATCTTGACGGAACAATAATTGGGCACAAAGACCAGGGACCGAAGGAGTTCCCTGTCGTGGAGCAGCTCTTCGGCACGGTTCTCAAAAAAGGTCTCAAAAATCCAAAAACCGATGCAATAGCATGCATCAAATGCACCGATGCCCGAGGCGTAACAAAGCAGCAGACCGAGGGTGTGGTCATCGGCGGTCTCTATGACCTTGGAGAATGGACAGCAGAATCAGACAAGACAATATTACTGGGGTAATAAAAATGAGCAAGAAAGTAAACATAATCGTGACCCAGCCTCCTTACGGGAAAGAAGATGCATATAGCGCAATTCCCCTTGCTGAAACGCAGGCTGCGGCAGGCAACTCGCCTTCGATCACTTTCGTGAGCGGAGGCGTGCATTCTGTGGTGAAGGGGCAGAAGACCGGGTACGGCGATGCTGCTGTATGGCAGAAGGATGTTCCGAGCATTGAAGCTACCATAAGCAAGGCAAAGGAGAGCGTCAAGTTCTATGCACTGGAGGCTGACCTTAAAAAAAGAGGTGTAGCCGACACTGAAATCATAGATGGGATCTCAAAGCTCAGCATCGATGATCTCACGAACAGGATACTGGAGAGCGAAGTAACTCTGGTGTTCTAAGATGGCAATAGTGCATGACTTCGAGCTTGATGTGAGGGGCGAAGCATGCCCCTATCCTTTAATAAGGACAAAACAGCAGGTGGACAAGCTTCAAAAAGGTTATGTATTCAAAGTCCTTGCCAGCGACCCTGTTGCCCCTCAAAATATCGATGCGTGGGCAAAAAAATCGGGAAATGAATTGCTCCCTCGTTTTTCAGGCAGGCCTGTTCTCGACTGCTGGCGCATGGTCGTAAATTGCGATAAGTTCTTCTCCACTTTCCAGTTACTCAAGTTTTAGCTTGGTCTTTACAAAAGTATACGGTAAGCAATTACCTATAATATGATAGAAAGCTAATATTAAGAGCAATTTTTGCCTGAACACCAAATTACAATAAACCAGAATTCATAGAATTATGCATGTACAAGATAGACGCCAGAGGTAGAGTATGCCCGTTACCGCTATTCTATACCAAGAAAAAGATAGACGAGATAAAAACAGGCGAAGAACTCGAAGTATTAACTGACGATGCTACTGCAAAAAATTCGATTCCACAGTGGAGTAAGGAGCACGGGCATGAAATAGTTAGGGTCGAGGAATCAGGCAGCGATTTTATAGTGATTATAAGAAAACGCTGAACTGTCTTCATTTTCTTCTAACTATCACTGATATTCCGGTCAAAATTTTATATAATCTAACAGTAGGAGGCGTAGAGATGGGAAACGCTCATTCCCATCCCTGTTGCACAGTCGTGCAACTGCGATGTGATTGCACATACTCTTAATTTTTTCAGTCTATTTAAGTATTGTAAAAAGGATAATTTTGCTTTGAATCCTCGCAAATTGGAATAAAGATTAATTGAAGGTAGAAACTGAATTCATCGGGAAAATATTGCCGCAATGGTGTAGAATTTAGAATAAATAGGGCGATTGTTGCTGATTTCTATAATCTATTATATAAGTGATGTCATAAGTCAAGAAAGAGGTCTTTGATATCAAAAAGCATTTTGATTTTCATTTTCCTCCTTCAAGATAATAAAGAGGCGATAAAAGTGACTAACTTGAAATTGGATACACTTTTGCTTGCTGAAAAATATGATGAGGTAAGCAATATACAGTTTGATAACGGCTCAATCCTGATAGAAAAGCTTGGTGTAAAGGAGGGTGACAAAGTCCTGGACATCGGCTGTGGCACCGGACGCCTTGCCCTATATGCATCTAAAATTGTTGGTTCTCATGGGAAGGTTGTTGGGATCGATCCCCTCCCGCTGCGCGTTGATATTGCCAGACGGAATATAAAAGGTGAAAACATCTCCTTCGAGGTTGGGGTGAGTGATGACCTGGGCCTTTTTGAGGAGAGCAGTTTCGATCATATTTATTTGAACGCGGTTTTTCACTGGGTAGTAAATAAAGAAGCTACACTTACAGAAATTCACAGGGTTCTTAAGCCGGGTGGACGAATTGGCTTAAATACACAAGCTAGGGAATCTCCAAGTTGCTTGAAATTGATTACTGATAGTGTACTGAGTCGGGAACCTTATGCTAAAGCTGTTGTGCCCTCAGAAGATCCAATGATAAAATACGCTGTTACAAGTTCTGAACTAAAGAGACTTCTTGAGACATCAGGATTCAGGAATATAAACTTGGATTTAAGGAAAACCAAAAGATATTACCAAAATTCAGGTGAAATCATTGATCTTGTAACATCAAGCTCTTTTGGAAATTACTTGAATCATGTATCAGCGTGCCTTCAAGACCAGGCAGCATTTGAGATTGCCACTGAGCTGGAAAAAGCACGCGATGAAAAAGGTATCGAATTCATAAGCAACAATGTCTTTGCGATCGCTCAAAAATAAGATGGTGATGATATGACAAAAATAAAAGCAGAGAACATCAAAAAAACATTCAAGATCAGAAGCAACGGAAATTCTAGAAATGGCAGTTCTTCAAACGAACTGCTGGCACTGGGGGGAGTTAACCTGAATATCCACAAGGGCGAGTTCATATCCATTGTTGGCCCAAGCGGATGCGGGAAATCCACATTTCTGGATCTGGTGGGAGGATTATCAAAGCCCAACGAGGGAAATATATACATCGATGGTAAGGCTGTGGAAGGACCCGGTCTTGACAGGGGCATAGTGTTCCAGCAATACGCGCTTTTCCCCTGGAGGACTGCTCTTGGGAATGTGGAGTTCGGGCTTGAGAGCCAGAATATCCCAAAGAATGAGAGAAAAGAGACCGCCCGGAAATATCTATCACTTGTCGGGCTTAGCAGTTTTGAAGATAGATATCCATACGAGTTGAGCGGCGGTATGAAGCAGCGGGTGGCGATAGCAAGAGCGCTTGCTTTTAATCCTGATATATTGCTGATGGATGAGCCCTTTGGGGCGCTTGATGCCCAGACAAGGGAGATCCTGCAGCGCGAGCTGCTGCATATCTGGGAGGAGACGCACAAGACCATAGTATTCATCACGCACAGCATCGACGAAGCGGTATTTCTCTCAGATAAGGTCGCGATCATGACAGCAAGACCGGGAGTAATAAAAAAAATGGAAGATATCCCCATACCGAGAAATGATAGGTTCGAAGATGACATCAGGTCATCCCATGGTTTTGTTAAGGCAAGATACAAACTCTGGGAACTTTTAAAAGAAGAAGTGGTCAAAGCGCAGCAGATATCAGGAAATCCAACTGTGAATTTTTCGAAGTTGGAGAAGGAAACAGCAAAGTGAGGACTATGATGTCCGGAAATTTTGTTAAACAGGTAAAATTACTACCGCAGAACGTACTTGTCATTATGCTATTTCTGTTATTATGGGAAATTGCTCCAAGAACAGGTCTGGTCGATCCGGTTTTCCTGCCCCCGCCGTCGATTGTATTTTCAGCGCTTTATCAACTTGCCATATCAGGTGTTTTATACAAACATACTTTGATAAGTTTACAGAGGGCATTTGGAGGATTTGCGATAGCAGCAATTACAGCCATACCTCTTGGTTTCATTGTGGGTTGGTTCAAGACTTTTGAGAAATACATGGACCCCCTGCTGCAAACAATGCGGCAGCTTCCAATCCTTGCTTTATTTCCCGTATTTATCCTGTTCTTTGGAATCGGGGAGGTTTCGAAACTGGCTATTATAGCGCTGGCTTGTTTCTGGTCGATCTTCCTGAACACTGTGAGTGGGGTATTGAATGTTGACCCACTTCTAATAAAATCAGCAAGATCGATGGGAGTTCCTCATGCAGGAATGTTCAAGAAAGTAGTGCTGCCTGCAGCCGCTCCCGCCATATTCACAGGTCTGAGATATGCAGGCACAGTATCATTGATAGTTCTTGTAGCTGCAGAAATGATAGGGGCGAATGCTGGTCTGGGTTTTTTTGTGATCAACTCAGAGGCAAAATTCGCTATCCCTGATATGTATGCGGCGATAGTAGCTCTGACCATACTCGGGGTAGTTATCAACTACCTTCTGGTCGGAGTTGAAAGAAGTGTAAGCAAATGGAAAGAAGAGATAGTTCACAGTTAAAAAAAATAATTTTCATAAGGTGATATGAATGAGCAATATTAAAAATGATACAAAGGAATTGGCAGAAAAATACGACAAAGTTAGCAATAGTCAATTTGAAAATGGGCTTGTTCTTATTGACAAACTTGGTATAAATGAAGGCAGTAATGTACTGGACATTGGGTGCGGCACAGGACGTCTTGCTCTGCATACAGCTGGGATAGTCGGGCGCTCAGGATGCATTGTGGGGATTGATCCGTCGCCGTTTCGTATCGAATCTGCAGGACGGAAGATCAAAGATGAATCCTTTGCCAATACCATTTTTAAAGTGGGACATGCTGAAGATCTGAAAGGTTTTGCAGATAACAGTTTTGACGTAGCTTATCTATGTGCTGTTTTCCACTGGATCGCCGATAAAGAAACTGCGCTAAAGGAAATACATGAGGTACTAAAACCTGGAGGAAGAGTGGGATTGACCACAGGCGATAAGGATAATCCTTTTACTTTAAGACAGATCACAAATGAGCTTTTCCGACGAGATCCCTATGCTGGTCAGGTCAACTCCGACGAAGACCCAAACCAGATCGTTAATCAAAGAGAGATCAATGACTTGTTCGAAGCAACCGGATATCAGGATATCAATATAACAACTAAAAATACCAGGCTTTATTTCCCGACCCCGCGGGAAGTATTCGATTTCATAGAATCCAGTTCTTTCGGGACTTTCCTGATCCATGTGCCAGAGCATCTTCGACCTGCTGCGCGGCATGACATCGAAAAGGAACTCGAGAAGAAAAGAACACCAAAGGGAATAGAGCTTGTTTCAAATACAGTTTTTGCAATAGCCAAGAAGCCGCTTGGGGAGGTTAATTAAATGTACTCTGAAAAAGCAGGAAAAGAAAACACTCAGAGAACTTTGCAGATCGCTAAGGAGGAGGCGATAAAGCGAGGGATAAAGCATATCGTTGTTGCATCCACTTATGGAGATACCGGGCTGGCTGCCGCTGAATTGCTAAAAGGAACAGAAATAAACCTGATAGTTGTTACTCACAATACCGGAATCAGAGAAGAAGGGGTTCAGCCGCTTAGTCCCGACACAAGAAATAAAATTGAGGAACTGGGCGGACATGTCCATACCGGAACGATGGTGCTTCGGGGATTGGGTACAGCATTAGGCACTGTCCTAATATAGACCGCATAATTTTTATTGTATAACATCCATTAGTATTTGTGTGATGTTACATGTCTAGACCACGAGGTAAAATTGATATTACATGTCAGAATCCAGAATGTAAATATTTTCTGATTGAAGACGGAAAGGACGTGCTAAAGCGTGGAAGAAATCGAGTAGGACATCAACAGTACTATTGTAATCACTGTCATACTTGGTTTGTTGAAACCGCAAACACACCGCTTTATCATAAACATCTTCCGAAATCAGAGATAATCAACATATGTAGGCACCTTGTAGAGAAAAATGGGATTAGATCGATTGAACGAATAACTGGACACCATCGGGATACTATAGGAAGGCTTTTGGAAGATCTTGCTTTACACGCTGAATTAGTAAATTCCATTCTTGTTAAGGATGTAAAGCTTCAGCAATTTGAAGTTGATGAAATGTGGACATTCATAAAAAAAACAAAAGAAAGTTGAGCTCGGAAGCCCAAATTCAGATATCGAAGGTGATGCATGGATATTCAATTTCATAACGAGAGGATCATATCTTATAGTAGCTTATGAAATTGGAAAACAAGGAAGAGAATCATGCAAAAATTTATTTGAGAAAGTATTTGATAGAGTAAAATTACCTTTTCCGAATATGAAAATTCAGATATTCTCTGATGGAAATGACGATTATACAAACACTATTCCTGAGTACTATGCAGAGACATGTGTTGACTATGGACAAGTCATAAAAATCCGGGAAGGAGGTAAAATTGTTGATAAAATCAAGAAGGTCATTTATGGGACTCTTAACATTGATGAAATTGAGACTACAGATATCGAAAATATGAATAGTATTTGTCGTGAAAGGTTGGGTAGATTAGTTAGAGAAACAAAATGTTTTTCGAAAAAGAAACCAAGACTCATAAATGCTTTCGAATTTTTTCATTTTTATTGGAATTTTATGGATAAGTTGACAAAAAACGAGACTCCTGGAATGATTGAAGGTTTGGCAGATCATCAATGGGGTTGGGAGGAATTTTTTAATTTTAATTATGCGGTATAAATTAGGACACTGGGCAGCATTAAAGGAGAAAGGCGGCCATTCCCATGAACAAATAGTGGCTGATACCCTCCGGATTTTCGGTCAGGGAACTAAAGTTGTTATTGAAATCACGGCTATGAGCGCGGACGCGGGTTTGATACCCTTCTCTGATGTTATCGCTGTTGCTGGGACAGGCAAAGGAGCAGATACTGCAGCAGTTATTAAAGCAAACTCGTCAAACAGGTTTTTCGATATTAAACTCAAAGAGTATCTTGTTAAACCAAAGAATTTCTAAAAATGGTTCCATCTATCATTAAGAAAGCAAAAGCGCTATTGCAGAGGCTTATAGCAATTATTATATTCCTGCTGATATGGGAGATCGCAGTAAGAACAGGCATGACTTATCCTGCTTCCATACCGCCAGTTTCAAGGGTATTTAATGATTTGATGGATATTGCTAAGTAGATAGCCAAATTATTTGTCCTATCGTTTCATTCTATCTCATGGCAGTGGGGATTATGAGCAAAGATATAGGATTATCTGTTCTAGGCAGGTTAGGTATAACTGGGGAAGAGAAAGAAGCG